>JARKQO010000596.1 GCA_029974855.1 Eubacteriales bacterium | reverse complement strand
GGCAGGCCCACCTCGTCCTCCTCCTGGAGGGAGGCATAGCCCGAGGGTGGGGTGGCGGCTCCTGCGGGTTCCGATTTGGAGCCCCCCGGACCGCTCAGGGGAGAGGGCTGGACAAAGTGGATGGATTTGGTGGCGAAGAAGGCGGTGATCCTCCGGCGCAGGGGCAAAAGGGGCAGGTAGAGCAGGAAAAAGACCAGAAGCAGATGCCCGATCTTCTGGGTCAGGAAGGACATATCCATCGGCTGGCCGCTCAGGAGGAGGAGGAACTGGCTGGACAGGTCGGCGGGCAGCCCCCCGGAGAAGACAACGCTCAGGCCCGCCAGGAAGGGGGCCCACAGCAGCAGGTTCACAAGGGCGAAGCCCAGCTGGGCCCAGCGGCGGTTTTTCACCCGGCGGCGGTTTTCGCTGGAGGGATTGCGATGGTACCGGGAGGCATAGGCCCACACATAGCGGGTGGCGCTGTTGCGCATCACGCCCACGGCGATCACCAGCAGCAGCAGGAGCAAGAACGCCCCCAGGGCCATCAGGCCTTCAGCCCATCCGCCCTGGATTTCCAGGGGGGTGATGTTGCCAAAGAGGCCCCGCAGGAAGGTAACCACCTTAGAGACCACATCCCCCGCCCCCAGACCCAGATGGGTGAGCTGGTCCATAATATCGCTAAGACCCAGGTCCTTGAGGGAATAGCCATACAGCCCGTACAGGGCCAAGGGCAGGCACCATTTCAGCACGCTGAGGAAATGGACAAAGCTCCGCCAAAGCTTTTCCCCATACTGGTCCAGACGGAAGGCGGCGCCAAGGCCAAAGCGGCGGGGCGGGCCGTTTTGCACCAGGGCCTGGGCAAAGGAGAAGCGCCAGGGCAAAAGCAAAAAGAAAAACAGCAGGGGGCAAAGCAAGGAGAGCCAGGGCCAGAAGGGGAGGTCGCTGGGGATAAACAGGGTGGCCAAGGGCGCGAAGGTGATGATCCGAACAAGCAGCGCCATGAGCATATACAGCAGCGTGTGAAGGTAGAACACCAACGGGTTTTGCTGGCGAAGACCCGGCGTGGTTTTTTCCATAGGGCTTCCTTCCTTCCCAAAGACAGATCGGGGGACCGGACCGCATACAAATTTATTATAGCGGTTTTGCGGCCCTGTTGCAATGCTTTGTTCAAAGCTGCCAAAACAAGGGCGGAAAAACAAAAACCCGGGGAAGCAAGTTCCCCGGGGGAGGTGGCGTAAAGGGCCTTACTCGATGCCGGTGAAGGTCAGCAGGCTTTCCGGCGGGAAGTGGGCGATGAAGGTCTTGCCCCGGGTTAGCAGGATCTCGGTGCCCTTATCATCATAGAACACGGTGGGCTCGGTGATGGACTTGCGCACCCAGTAGCCGGGGATGTAGCGGCCGCCGATGAAGATGTCCGCGTTGCCCTGGCCGATGGCCTGCATGTCGGGCATGATCTTGTTGTTGTTCACATAATCGTAGTGGACCCGCTGGATGATCACGTTGGCGAAGGACATCTGCTCCTGGTTCTCGTCGCTGCGGTCCTCCACGGAGGCAAAGGTCATGTAGGGGGCGTCGCCGCTGTAGCGCAGGTAGAGGTTCTCGGCCTCGTCATAGTAGAAGTGGGAGATGTATTTTTTGTCGCCCCAGTCCAGGTTGATGGTGCTGGCATACTCGTAGCCCTGGGTGTAGGGGCTTTCGTCGGAAAAGAGGAAGGGGCGGGGGGTGGCGATGTAGGTGGCGGGAATCTGCTGGCGCAGGCCCAGCAGGTTGGCGTTGTAGTTGTCCGGCGCTTTGACGCCCTGGACCCGGTTTTTCAGGTCTTTCCAGCTGCCCGAGAGCATGTCGAAGAGCACGCCCTTCTCGTCGGCTCCGGTTTCGGCGAAGAGCGCCCGGATGTTGTTATCCTCTCTGCGGGGGCCTCCGGCGTACACGAAGCCGGATTCCCATTCCTCCCGCAGCAGCACGTGCCCGATGCGGGCGGAACGCACGGGGCCCACGCTTTCGGGTTGGTTCTCCGCGAAGGAATCGCTGAACAGGAAGGAGATACGGGTGGCGCCGGTGCGGTAGAGGATGCCTTCAAAGACGATGTCGGCGTATTGGCCGCTCCAGGGAGCCCTCTCGCCGATGCCCGCGGACTTCACGGTCTTTCCGTTGATCTTCACGCTGCCCTCGGGGTTGCTGATCTGCACGATCATGGGCAGGTAGTCCCCCGACCAGGGCAGGCCGGTGGTGGGGCTTTCCCCGGGGATCATGATGTGGCGGCCGGAGTCACCCTGGGGCTTGACGCCCCGGTCGGCAATGTTCTGCAGTACCTTCCCTTCCAGGGGAAGGGAGTATTTATTCGCCGGGACTTTGGTGGCAGCCAGGGCCGAGCCCAGGCCTGAGACCAGTAGGACCACCACGAGAAGAAAGGAAGCAATTCTTTTCATGAGAGTGACAACCTCCTACCAATGATGCGGATGCCGCCGGGGCGGAGTGAAGTGCGGGATACGCTATCCATAATTATAATTGAATGGAAATAAGTTGTCAATGTAATCAGATTGTAACATTTGGCCGTAACATTTCCCTGGAGCTTACCGGGGCCGCTCCTCCTGGACCTCCTGGATCAAATCCAGCACAGCCTGTGTGCCGTCCCGGGCCGGATAGTCCTTCAGGGCGCGAAGCAGCGTATCTTTGGTTTTCAGCAGATGGAGCAGGGCCTGGAGGAGGGAGGTGGGGGTCATGTTCTCCTGGGGCAGCACCTGGGCCAGACCCTGCTTTTGGTAGCTGAGGGCGTTTTGAATCTGGTCCCCCCGGGAAGCGCCCCGGGGATAGGGGATCAGCAGCATGGGCTTTTGGAGGGCCACCAGCTCGCAGAGGGTATTGGCCCCGGCCCGGCTGAGAACGATATCCGCGGCGGCCAAAGCGTCGGGCAGCTCGGCGGAGAGAAATTCCCTCTGCCAATACCCCGGGGTTTGCTCCAGGGAGGGCTCCAGGTTGCCCTTGCCGCACAGGTGGATCACATCCATCAAAGGCAGCAAGGAGGGGAGGATCTGCCGCAGGCAGTGGTTGACGCTTTGGGCCCCCAGGCTGCCCCCGGTCATCAGCAGCACCGGCTTGCCGCCGGAAAAGCCCGCCAGGGCCAGGCCCGCCGCCCGGCTGCCGGCAAACAGCTCCGGCCGGAGGGGGGTGCCGGTCATCACCGCCTTGGGGCCCAGGGCCCGGGCGCACTCCGGGAAGGTGGTGGCCACCCGGCTGGCAAAGCGGGCGCAGATGCGGTTGGCCAGGCCCGGAGAAAAGTCGCTTTCATGGCAAACGGCGGGCACATGGCACAGCCAGGCCCCAAATACCACAGGCACGCTCACAAAGCCCCCCTTGGAAAAGCAGACCTGGGGCCGCAGCCGCCGCATCAGGCGGATGCTTTGCCACGCGCCCCAGAGCACCCGGAAGGGGTCCGTAAAGTTTTGGACGCTGAAATAGCGGCGCAGCTTCCCGCTTTGCACCACATGGTAGGTGACGCCGGGGATGGAGGCGATCATGCCCCGCTCGATGCCGTTCCGGGTGCCGATGTAGTGAATCTCATACCCCTGGGCTTTCAGCTTGGGGATCAGGCTCACATGGGGCGTCACATGCCCGGCGGTGCCGCCGCCGGTGAGCACGATGCGCCGTTTGGGGAAAGAGGGCGATTGGGTCATGAAAGGCTCCTGATAAAAAGGATTTGGAGGCGCGCAGCGCGCCGGGAAGGCCGGCAAGCCCGGAAACCGCCCGGGGTTTTGGGCAAAAAAGCCCGCACAGGGTAGTATACCATAATTTTGCAAGATTAGCACAGGGGGAGGAAGGGGGGAACGGGCGGCCTGGCACCCGGGGTTGAAACCGCCTTGCTTTGGAGGTATACTGGGAGAAGGCTGCGGGCGGCGGTTGGCCCTCCGGGCGCTGAGGCGCGGCTGAAGAGGAGTGCTTGCATGAAGTATGTGTTGGTGATCGGCGATGGCATGGCGGATACGGCCCTGGGGCAGCTGGCGGGGCGCACCCCTTTGGAGGCTTTGGCTTTGCCCGCTTTTGACCGGGTGGCCGGGTGCCACTGCGGCAGGGCCCTGACCGTGCCCCAGGGCGTTGCCCCGGGCAGCGACACGGCGATCCTCAGCATTTTTGGCTATGATCCCCGGGTCCATTATTCGGGCCGCAGCGTGCTGGAGGCCGCCGGGATGGGGGTTGCGCTGCCAGCCGGGAGCCTGTCCTTCCGGGTGAACCTGTGCGCGGTGGAGCCCGGGGAGGACGGCCGGCCGGTGATCCGGAGCCACAACGGCGGCAACATCCATGGCCGGGAAGCCCTGGAGCTGATGGAGGCGCTGCTAAAGGACGGCCCCTTTGCGGTCCGGATGAAGCAGGCCCGCCTGGAGATCACCGTGACGGATACCTTCCGCCACATCGGGGTGGTGCGCAGCGACGCCCGGGACCTGGAAGCTTTGGGCCTTACGGAGCCCCACAATGTGCTGGACCAGCCGGTGGCGGCCCATCTGCCCAGGCTGACCCGGACCACCTCGGACGAGGCCGTCGGGCGGTTGCGGGAGGATTTGGAGCAGCTGATGCTGCTGAGCTATGAGGCCCTGAAGGACCACCCTGTGAACCAAAGGCGGATGGAGGCGGGCCAGCTGCCGGCCAGCATGATCTGGCCCTGGGGCGCGGCCACGGCCATAGCGCTGGAAAGCTTTGTGGACAAGTACGGCCACGAGGGCAGCGTCATCAGCGCGGTGCCTTTGGTGTGGGGTATCGCCACGCTGGCGGGGCTGAAAACCCCCCGGGTGCCCGGGGCCAACGGGGATTTGGACACCAATTACGAGGGCAAGGCCGACGCTGCCCTTCGGGCTTTGCTGGAGGACGGGGACGATTTTGCGGCGGTCCATGTGGAGGCCCCGGACGAGATGGCCCATGCCGGAAACCTGGCGGGGAAGCTGGAGGCCATCCAGAACGTGGAAAGCCGCGTGGTGGCCCGGATATTGGACAAGCTTTGGGACAGCGGGGAGGATTTCCGGCTGCTGCTGCTGAGCGACCATCCCACGCTGCTCACCACCCGCACCCACGACGGGGGCCCCGTGCCCTATGCCATTTACGACAGCCGCACTGTGCGGCAGGCTCTGGCCTTGGGGCGGGAAGCCCCCAGGCGCAAATTCTGCGAAAAGGAGCTGCTGGGCGAGCCCGTGCTGATGGACGGGACCCGGCTGATGCCCTTGCTTTTTGAGACGGGGCGCTGAGGGAGCGGGGCCCGGAAGGAAAGGAGTGTTGCCTGCCGTGAGAATATGGACATCCATCAGGACGTTTATGGGGAGGTTTCTGGAGCGGTACCGGTTCGGGGCCAGGACCCGCAAAACCGGCCTGGCGGTGCTGATCTGCCTGCTGCTGGACTATGCCCTGGGCTATAACGCGCCGCTGAACGCCTGCATCGCGGCCATCCTGACCATGCAGGCCACCCAGCGGGAATCCCTGTCCACCGGGGTGAACCGGCTGCTGGGCACGGCCATCGGCGGCATCACGGGGCTGGTGCTGCTGGCTTTGCTGACCCTGTATCCCCACGGGGCGCTGCGGGTGGGCCTGGCGGCTCTGGGGGTGATGCTGTGCATCTCCATCTGCTGCCTCAGCCGCATTCAGGAGGCGGCGCCCATTGCCGCCATCGTGGTGCTGGGGGTGGTGCTGGAGCAAAGGGCCGAGAACCCGCTGCTGTTTGCGGTGCTGCTGGTGGTGGAAACCGCCGTGGGGGTGCTGGTGGCCATGGGGGTGAACTGGTTCGTATCCAGGCCCAAGGGGAAGGCCGGGGGCGGCGGGGGCCGGGGCCCGGGCTCCAAGGCGGAGGAGCCGGAGGAAGCGGTAAAAAAGGCCTGCGGGCTTTGCGGAGACGAGAAGGCCGAGGAGCCGGGCCCAAGGCAAGGCCCCGGGGCGGAGTGAGCTTTTTCCCTTTCCGGCAAAGCTTTGTGTTGACATTGCCGGGCGTTCATGCTATGATAACTGCCGTAAGCAGAAGCTGCCCGCTTCTCACCGCGCGAATCCGTTTTGCGCAGGTTGTGGCACATGAGTCCATGGGGTTTTGTGCGGCGGGTGGCGTGCCCGGCGTTTTTTTGTGCCCTGTGCCCAAAGCGCCGGCCTTGAATAAACCGGGAGGTGTATGGATATCAACGAGCCGATGATCAATGAGGAAATCCGCGACAGAGAGGTCCGCCTGATTGGTGCGGACGGTGAACAGTTGGGCATCATGCCCATCAGGGACGCCATGGACAAGGCTGAGGCCGCCGGGCTGGACCTGGTGAAGATCGTGCCCAACGCGCAGCCGCCTGTGTGTAAGCTGATGGACTATGACAAGCACCGCTTCGAGCAGTCCAAGCGCGAGCGTGATATGCGAAAGAACCAGCGCATCGTCACCCTGAAGGAAGTGCAGCTTTCCGCCACCATCGAGGAAAACGACGTTCAGACGAAGTTCAAGAACGCCGTGAAATTCCTTCAGGACGGCGACAAGGTGAAGGTCAGCATCCGCTTTCGCGGCCGCCAGATCGCTCACGCGGACATCGGCATGAAGATCATGCAGGACTTTGCCGCCCGCATCCAGGAGTACGGCAACGTGGAGCGCCGGCCCCTGCTGGAGGGACGGCACATGATCATGATCCTGGCGCCCAAGGCCGAAAAGAAGAGCTTTGCGGAAAAGAGCCAAAAGCGCAAGGAGCTTCAGGCGGCCGGGGAGCCCCAGGCGGAGGCGGCCCCCAAGGAATTCAAGCCGCAGCCTACCAAAAAGATCAAGCGCGAAAGCGAAAATATGATCTGACCTGGAATCGGCATTCCCGCGTCTTTTCGCCTGCCCTTTGGCCGGGCGCGGATTGCATACGGAGAGGAGGACAACCCCCATGCCCAAGCAAAAGACCCATCGCGGCGCAGCCAAGCGTTTTTCCTTCACAAAAAACGGCAAGGTGAAGCATAAGCAGATGAACGCCAACCATCAGGTGCACCTGAAAACCACCAAACGGACCCGGCATCTGCGCGCGGACGGCATTGTGGACAACGCGGCCGAGGCCCGCACCATCCACAAGCTGCTGCCTTACAAATAAGCTTTGCTAGCGATTCAAGGAGGAAAAGGACATGGCACGTATCAAGAGAGCCGTTAACGCTCACAAGAAGCGCCGCAAGGTGCTCAAGCTGGCCAAAGGTTATTTTGGCGCAAGATCCAAGCAATACCGCGCCGCCACCGAGCAGGTGGCCCGCAGCCTGCGCTACGCCTACGAAGGCCGCAAGCTCCGCAAGCGCGATTTCCGCCGTTTGTGGATTACCCGCATCAACGCGGCGGCCCGCCTGAACGGCGTAAGCTATTCCGTGCTGATGAACGGGCTGAAGAAGCACAACATCACCATCAACCGCAAGATGCTGGCGGATATCGCCGTCAGCGACCCCGCCGCCTTCACCAAGATTGTGGAGGCCGCCAAGGCTTGAGCCCTGGGGGAGGATACGGCAGATCCCTTGGGGAATAAAAGGGCTTTTCACCTGTGAGATACGGGGGAGAGGCCCTTTTTCCATGGGGTCCTTGTGGGGCCCAACTGACAGTCGCACACCGGGCTGCTGACTGCCGTACGCCCATTGACCTCTTCTTGCGTATTTCCAATAGGCGGAACAGACGAGGATTTGGATTGTTTTGGGCCGGCGGATATAGTATCATTTTCCTTACTGTAAGCTACTCATCATGTGAGGATGTGCTATAGATGGGCAATTGTTGTATCAAGGTGAGACGCAGGGGGTTTAACTATTATACCGATTACATGGAGCGATATTTTGAAAAGGCTGCCGTTCATTACGGATATCATTTGGTAAAACGGTGGGAACAGGCGGAGCGGTATTGTTTAACCTTGATAGGCGATCCCCATGAGGGCGGGCAAAAATGGATGATCTTTATGCCCCATGGGATCATCGAGATTGCCCATGAGCAGGTACAGGGGTTAGCCTGTGTGATAGCGGAAAGCTTCAAGAGCGAGAGCATTGTCCAGGAGACAGACGAAGACCTGGATCAAGTAACCCAAAGGATGAAAGCGTACCTCAAAGGCGAAAGCGATTTCCATATGACCCAAGAACAGCGCCGCAAATATGGAACGCCCTATTTTTGGCTTTTCAGCCGGGAATACAGCGCCTTTGACGAGCCCCCTTTTATGACGGAGGGTGAAACCATACTAAGAAATGGGATGCACGACGTATTTTGTGTATCCGGTAGGAATTTTCTTCTGGGTGTGCATAATTTCGGAGGGTTTTCAAAAGGCCTTATCATTACCGTTTCTTTTGATACCGCTTCAGGCGATGCTGTTGAGCTTGAAAAACCGACGTTGCTTCTCCCTCACTATAAAGACGGCGTATCTTGGGAGCGGTTACCGCTTGAGTTTCAACGAAGGGCCGTTGGGGGCAGGACGGTATTTGAAGCGGAGCTGCCGGATTTCGGCATTCCGGAGGGGGTTAATGTATACAGCGCCAAATTATGCGGCAAAAAGAAGCATGATGAAATATCTAAGCGCTCTTTCAGCCTCATGTTTATGCCACAAGGAGATCAAAGGATTTTGGGAACCATGGAAATTGAGGTAATCCCCCAGGAGTATCCGGCGAACAAAGCGGTTTTCAAAATCGGCGAATGAAAGGGCAAGCGACGAGCCGCCACCGGCGCGAACCGGCGGCGGCTCGTTTTTCAGGCTGCCATAAGCCCCCGGGGGCCAAAAACGAATTGAAAACGGGCCGGATTTGTGATACTGTATGCCCAGAATGGCTTACACAGACAGACCTGAACAGGAAATGGGAGGTAGATTAGCCCATGAGGGAGCTTTTGCAGGTGAACGGCTTGCGGAAAACCTTTACCCTGTCCGCCAAGCAGCGGCGGCTGGAGAAAACCAAAGCCAAGGTGAAGGTGGCGGTGGAGGACCTGTCCTTTTCCGCCTATGAGGGGGAGATTTTCGGGCTGCTAGGCCCCAACGGCGCGGGCAAGACCACCACGCTGCGGATGCTCTCCACGCTGATCAAGCCCGACCGGGGGGACGCGCTGCTGGACGGCATGAGCGTTCTGCGCCAGCCGGAGCAGGTGCGGGCCAGGATCGGCTTCCTCACTTCCGAGCTGAAGCTGGAGGATTTTTTTACGCCGGATTATCTTTTTGACTTTTTTTCGGACCTGTACCATGTGGAAACCTCGGTGCGGGCCCGGCGCAAGGAAAGCCTGTTCGCCCGCTTTGGCATTGACCGCTTTGCCCAGGTGAAGGTGGCGGAGCTTTCCACAGGCATGAAGCAAAAGCTGTCCCTGGCTATTTCCTTGGTCCACGACCCGGAGGTGATCATCTTTGACGAGCCCACCAACGGCCTGGATGTGATCACCGCCAAAACCGTCACCGATTTTCTGCTGGAGCTGAAGGGCCAGGGGAAAACCATCATCCTGTCCACCCATATTTTCAGCCTCATCGAGAAGATCTGCGACCGGGTGGCGGTGATCATCGACGGGAAGCTGGTGGTGTGCGACACCCTGGACGGGGTGAAGGACGGGCTGTCCCTGGAGGACCGGTTCTTTGAAATCTATGCGGGAATGGCGGGGGAAGAACGATGAAAAGCGGCATTATCACCATCATGAAAAAGGAACTGTCCCGTTTTTTCGGGGACAGGCGCATTTTGCTCAGCTCCGTTTTGCTGCCGGGGATCATGATCTATGCGATGTACTCGTTTATGGGAAGCGCCATGAGCAACATGTTCGGCCCCGGGGACAGCGCCCCCAGGATCGCCGCGGTGGAAATGCCCCCTTCGGTGTCGGCCCTGTTTGAGGCCCAGGGCATCCCCTACGAAAGCCTTCAGGCCCCGGAGGAGGCGGACCGGGTCCGGGAGCGAATCGCCGCCAAGGATTTTGACCTGCTGCTGGTGTTCCCGGAGGACTTTGACGCCTTGGTGGCTGCCTATGACATCGGGGGCGGTGGCCCGGCCCCCCAAATCCGGCTGTTTTACAACAGCGCCGCCGGGGCTTCCTCCCAGGCCTATGGCCAGGTAACGGCTTTGCTGGACGGGTACGAAAGCGCTTTGGCCAACAAGTTTGACCTGAACAGCGGCCCCGAAGCCTACGATCTGGCCAGCGAAAAGGACCTCAGCGGCCAGATGTTCTCCTCCCTGATGCCGCTGCTGCTGACCATCTTCCTGTTTTCCGGCTGCATGGCCATCGCCCCGGAATCCATCGCAGGGGAAAAGGAGCGGGGCACCCTGTCCACCTTGCTGGTGACGCCGCTGCACCGGGGGGAGCTGGCTTTGGGGAAGATTTTTGCCATCACCTTGGTGTCCGTGTGCAGCGCGGTTTCCAGCACCTTGGGAACGGTGCTGTCTTTGCCCAAGCTGCTGGGCAGCGCCGGCGAGGGGATGGGCGTGTTTTACACCACCGGGGATTACCTGCTGCTGGGTGTGGTGATTTTGGGCACTGTGCTGCTGTTTGTGTCGCTGATTTCCATCTTCTCCGCCTTGGCCAAAAGTGCCAAGGAGGCCCAAACCTATATTTTGCCTTTGATGGCGGTGGTGATGCTGGTGGGCATCAGCGGCATGTTCGGCCGCGCCCCGGACAGCCCCTGGGTGTACCTGGTCCCCGTGTACAACTCGGTCCAGTGCATGAGCGCCGTCTTCTCCTTTGAAGCGTCGCGGCTCCACGTGGTAATCACGGTGGGGACCAACCTGGTGTATTGCGGCGTGCTGGCCTTTTTGCTGACGAAGATGTTCCATAGCGAGAGGATTATGTTTGCCCGGTAGGGGGGCTCTCCTGAACAAACAATATCAAAAAGGGGGAGGACATGTGAAGGGCATCGTCTACATGGATTTTTTTCCGGAGGACAGCTGCGTGGTCACATCCGGCCTTGGTTTTTGTACTTTTTACGACGGGATTGCCTCAAAGCCAAAGAATATGCTGCTGTTAAGCAATTGCTTCCGGCATGCCAAAATGCATCCCAAGACCCGCATGGAATATGCGGATGAGGAGAACCTTCCCCTGCTATACAAGGACGACATTTACAATTACGGGGATTTTTGCTGGGTGGATTATGAGAGCCAGGCCGGACTAGAGAAAATGACGCCTCAGGAGCTGGCCGAGCTGCTTTATCTGAACCATTATCAAGAACCGCTACACAGCGTCTTTTTTGAGTCCTTAGGCAACCGGTACTTCTATTGCGCCCATGACGACGATTGGTGGACCATGGTGTACATGAAGAACCTGGAGGACATAATCCCCGTGCTTGAGCATAAGATTCTGACCGAGTTCAAGGGGCGGAAAAGATCGATCCCGCCGATCCCCCCGGAGATTTTGGGGCGGCTGTACGAGGTTTGTAAGCAAGGCGCTATTTTCGATTTTGCACGGGCCAGCTTTTCCCGCGGATATTCCAGTGTCTATTATTATCTTGTGGGACGGATTTACAATATGGATGAGATGCACCGGATACTGGACCGGTTGAGGGAGAAGCACTCCCCCGAAGGATGGCTTACATACCGCTCCAAGAACCGCTCCTGGCGCATCGAGTCGAATGAGTAAGGAGCTGAAAACAGGGAGCGGGAATGAAGCGGAACCGCAAGGAAAGGATTATGTTCGCCCTATAGGAGGGCCGGTGTGGTCCATACCAAACGGCGTTATTTTTCAGATTCACAGGGGCTGTCCACGGACAGATACAGCTCCTCCAGCTCTTGATGTGCGCGGATCAGCAGCGTTTCTGAATGGGCGGACAGGTCTTTCGCCGAGGTGAGCAGCGCCATGTATGAGAGGATCCGCAACCTGCGGGAGGACCGGGATATGACACAGGCGCAGATGGCAAAATACCTGAGCGTTCACCAAACAACCTACTCCGATGATGAGTTGGGCAAGCTGAATATTCCCATTCCCGTGCTGGAGAAGCTGGTGGATTTGTTTGGTACCAGCATCGATTATTTGGTCAACCGCACGGATGAACAAAGACCCTATCCTCCAAAGAAATAGGGTCTTGTTTTGGCTTTCATGGCAACGCCAAAGGCCAGGGCGCTCCTATAGGGAAGGGAGCCCTCATGCCTGGGGCTCGGGCTCCCCGGATGGCTGCTCCGCCAGTTCCTCCACCACCCGCTCCATCAGCCTGGGGATCACCTGGGGGTAGGTAAGGGCTTTGGGTATGGTATCAAAAAAGCCGATTTTCTCGATCTCCAATTCCGGCAGGGGGCCCAATTCGGTCACATCCGCCAAAAACAGCATCCCGAACCGCTGCCGGCCATTTTGGGTAACGGAATAGGCCGTCAGGGGGCGAAGATCGTATTCCCTGGCCCCGGTTTCCTCCCAAAGCTCCCGGTGGGCCGCCTTCAGGATGGGCTCCCCGGGCTCCCGGTGCCCTCCGGGCAGCTCCCAGGTATCCCGCTGGCGGTGCTTGCAGAAGATCCAGCGCCCCTGGTAGCGGGCGGGGACCACCGCAAAGGTCAGCTGCTCCTCCGCCACCTCCCCGGGGGGATGAAACCGAATGTCCATGGACCCGCGCCCCGCTTCCTTCTTGCGTTCTTCTTTTGCGTCCCTGTTTATACCCCTCAGGGGCTTATGACCCCGAAGCCGCTGTCCATAAATTCCGCCAGCTTCTGCCGGGCCAGCTCAAAATCCACCTGCCGGGTGCTCATGCCCGCGTAGACGATGGGGGACATGGCCTCGTTGGGGGGCATCTGGATGCCCTCCGGCTCCACACCCCGCAGGGTCAGGGCGTATTCCATGGCCTCCATCAGATCAGACAGGGTCAGGTTGGTGAGGCATTTGTTGGTGGTGACGGCGGTGAGGATTTGCACCGCCTGGTTTAGGGTGATATCGGCGTATTTGGAGGCCAGCGTGGACAGCACGGTGCGCATGCGCCGGGTGCGGCCCGCGTCCCCCTCGTTGCCCACCTTGCGGATGCGCATGTAGATCACAGCCGCGTGGCCGCCGAACAGGTAGGTGCCCCCCTTGTTCATGCTGGGGGTGGTGCTGTCCCGGCTGATGCGGTAGCGGTTCAGGTAATCCGCCTCGGCGTCGGTGACGGTGATGTACACCCCGCCCATGGCATCGATGATGGTTTGCACATTGTCCATGCTGAAAAGAATGTACTTGTCCACCGGAACCCCGAAGTGGGTGCTGATGATGTTACACAGGGCGTCCACCCCGTGGTTTTTGGCGATGTAGGTGATGCGGCCGATGCCCCCGTCCGGGCGCTTTACCAGCATCTCCCGGGTGAAGGTGGTAAACAGCAGGCGCTTGGCGTTGGTGTCCAAGGTCACCAGAATCACCCCGTCGGTGTTGCCCAGGTTTTTGGGGTTGGCCTGCCAGGTATCCACGCAGGCCATCAGGTAATGATGCTGGCCCGGGAGGGGCTGGGGCGCCTGCTCCAGGGGGACGATCTCTTTGGGAGTTTGGCTGGCCCAGGCGGCGGGGAAGGGGGCGAAGCAGGCGGTGCAAAACAGCAGCCCGCAGAGAATGGCGCAGAGAAATCGCTTCATGACATGGCGGCTCCTTTCCAAAAAAGCCCGAAGGTCCGGGAGGACAGCCCAAGGGCCGGACGTTGAAAGAATACGCCCTTTATTGCCAAAATCCTGCTTTTATTGCAAATTTGTTACAAAATAGCCTCATCGGCCGTGAAAAACCACCATTGGCCGGACCATGACTTTCCGGCACATACGGGCTTTGGCGGGCTACCCTGAGGGGACCAACCCCCCGGCGTTACACGGTCTTGATCAGCTTCGCCCACACCGGGGGCACGTTGGCCTTGGAGCCGTGCAGCTTCGCCAGCAGCAGCAGCCACGCCGCCCGCGCATCCGGCACAAACACAAGGTCCCGGGGGTCCACCTTCATCAGATGGAACATCGCCGAGGCGGTGGCCGAAAGATCGTTGCAGTAGCCGCTTTGATAGACCTTCGCTTTGCCCAGGCGCTTTACCAGCCTTTCGCCTACCTCCCGGATGGCGCAGTGGCCCGCGATCAGCACCGGGCCCTTGAGCTTGTCGATGACGGCCGGGTCATGGCCCTCCCCCATCACCAGGTCCCAGCCGCCCGCGCCCTGATGATCCAGATACATCACCTGCAGCAGCGAGAGCGGGTTGTTCCGGCAGCCCTGCCTGCAGCAGCGCTTTTGGCCCATCACCACGGTGACGTCATTGGGGAAGATGGGGTAGAGGTCCGTGGGATACTTCCGGGTAAAGCGGGAAAGGTCGCCGTCGATGTGGATATCCTCCAGAGAGCGCACGCCGTCCCCCAGGCCCCGTTCCGCGGCGATCCTCAAATGGTCCACCTCCCGGGGCTCAAGCCCGAACACCCTGGCCCCCACCATATCGGCGGCCAGCACGTTGGCGCTGCCGATGAGCATCATAAAGGGCAGGACGCAGGCATCCGCCAGGGCCGTGGGGGGATAGTGGCCGTAGATGGTGCCCTCCACCCCCTCGATCAAAGTAAAGTCCGGCCGCACATGGGCCAACACATCCGTCAGCTTGGAGGCCAGCAGGTGGTTATGGTCGCTTCGGCGGTCGTTTTGCCTGGGGAAGGCCCATTGGTTTTTGATGCCCAGGGTCACCCCCGACATGGAGTGGGTTTTGAGCTTGGGGAGGTTGATGTACAGGTTTTCCTCCCTGCGGTCCATCAGCTTCTCCTTGACCATTTTGGGCATCTCAAAGGTACCGGAGGCGTAGCTTTCCTCCCCGTCCCCGAAGGTGCACCTGACGCGCCTTTCCTCGTCCAGATAGACCGGCTTTGCGCCCGTTTCGCGGCAGATCCGCGCATATCCCACCGTGTGGAAGATGAGCCGGGTAAAGTTGCTTTGGGTGGAGTTCTCAAACAGATAGACGCGCCTGGCCCCCTTTTCAAACCAGTAGCGTATCACGGCCTCCACCAGCTCCGGCCGCACATAGCAATAGGGCCTGGCGTCGATGCCGTTTGGCTTGATGTATACATCGCCGCTGGATTTGAGCAGCGCCGCGCCCCCCGCCAGGTCGAAGATCTCCCTGACGCAGCGCCTGAGCTCGGAGACCACCTGGTCCCCCAGCGGCAGGAACTTTGTCATGCTTTCCTTCTGATGCCCCGCGTTGAGCCTTCGGACATAGACCAGGGTCTTTGCCATAGGCGGCTCCTTTCTGACCGGTTCTTTTGTGCATACGGGCAGGGCTTCAGGTTTTGCGCAGCAGATCGACCCGCTCCTGGGGGGGAAGGTCCAGGCCCAAGGTGCCGCCGGGGTTCAGGATGCCCTTGGGATCGAAGTGGCGCTTCAGGGCCCGGTAGACCTCCATCTCGTTGTGGCCGATCTGGGCCTCCAGCCAGGGGGCGGTCATTTTGCCGATGCCGTGGTGATGGCTCATGACGGCCCCGTATTTCTGCATGTTGTCCATGATCATGGATTGGTACTCCAGGTAGGGCTGTATCTCGTCGATCAAAGCGATGTAGATGAAGTAGAGGTTGACGCCCTGGGGGTAAAAATGGGACATGTGGGTCATGTGGATGGTGTTGGGCCGGCTTTTGCACTCCCTGCGCACATTCTCGTACACCTCCATGAAGTTGTCCCAGTTCACGGAGCATTCCAAAGTATCCATCATGATGCCGTAATCGCTCATGTCCTCCCGCATGTAGGGATCGGTAAAGCGGCCGTGCTCCCATCTTTCGCAGACGTACCCCGTGGTGTACATGGCCCCGTACCGCTTGCAGATTTTGCGGATTTGCCGGTACACGTTTTTGGAGAAGTGCTTTTCCCCCTCGGTGAACCCCAGCATCAGGCAGCGCTCCCCGTCCCTGTAGCCCCGCAGGTCCAGGGCCTTGTCGATGGGGGTGCCCGCCACGCCGTACAGGTGCATGGCGATGGAGGTCTCCTCCGGGTCAGACAGGCGGAACACCGAGGGGAAGCCGAATTCCCCCTGCATCACCTCCCGGGCGGCGTTGACCCCATCCTCCCAGCGCTTGAACACAAAGCTGAAGCGGTTGCGGTTTTCGGGCATATATTTGAACACCCGCAAGGTGACGTGGGTCAGCACGCCGTAGGTTCCCTCGCTGCCCATCATGATCTGGTCGATGGAGGGGCCGGTGGCGTTGGCGGGGCACATGTCGCTTTTGATAATACCCACCGGGGTGGCGTATTCCTGGCTTAAGACAATGTCCTCGATCTTGCCGTAGTAGGTGGAGTTCTGCCCCGCGCCCCGGGTGACCACCCAGCCCCCCACGCAGGAATATTCAAAGCTCTGGGGAAAATGCCCGCAGGTATAGGCCCTGCTGGCCCCCAGCGATCTTTCGGCGTCGTTCAGCACCTTTTCCAGCTCGGGTCCGCTGATACCGGATTCCACGGTGATGGTCTGCATCCGCTCGCTGAAGGAGACGACCTTGTGGAAGTGGACCCGCAAATCCAGCTTCACGCCGCCCTGGACGTTCTCCAGCCCCCGGGTCACGGAGGAGCCGCCCCCGTAGACGCAGAGGGGAATCCCGAACTCATGGCAATAGGCGACGATTCTTTCGATATCGTTTTTATCCCTGGGATAGAGCACCACGTCGGGCAGGTTTTCCACGATGTGCTCCCTGAGGCGCATGACGTCGATCATGGTCTTGCCGTAGGCTACCTGCAGGCGGGTGAAGGAATCGGTCTTAACGTTTTCCTCCCCCACCATGGCCCGAAACGCCGCCAGATGCTCGGGGTTCAAGTTGACCGGGGCGTCGAAGTCCACCGCCTCCAGCCCCATTTTGCGCCTTTCCTGAAAGCGGCTGTCGTCCAGCTGGAAGGTCTTTTTCATCAGCTTGTAAAGGTTTTTGCTGGGCGCTTTGAACGCCTTGGGGTCCCCCCATTTCAGGATGGCGCGGTAGGATTTTTCCGGCGCTTCCTGGTGATACCATTCCGGTACGAATTCTTTCCGCTTCTTAGCCATCATTCCGCCTCCTCCAGGATTCGCCTGCTGGTTTTGTAGATGTTCTTCAGCGCCGGGAACATGTTTTGGTATACCTCGCTGTAAAGCCTCCGGTAGACGGCGCTCTTTTTCGTGTCCGGCGAAAAAACGTCCCTGCGGTGCACCATGGCCTTCACGGCGTCCTGTATGGTGGGGAACTGGCCGATTCCCGTAAAGCCCAGGATCGCCGCCCCTAGCCCGGAGGTTTCATGGGTCTGCACCCTGTGTACCGGCCTGCCGAACATATCGGCGGCAATCTGGCAGATTTCGCCGCTTTGGGAGCCGCCCCCAGCCACCACCACCCGGGCGATGGGCGTTTTTGTCCTTTCCTCGATGCGCTGGAGCCCGTCCATCAAAGCGAAGTTGATGCCCTCGATGATGGCCCGGTAGATGTGGAGGCGGGTGTGGGTGTCGTTAAAGCCGATGATGGCCCCCCGGCCGTCCTTTGCCATCAGCTCCGGGGTCCAGTAGGGCTGGATCATCAGCCCCCCCGCCCCGGCGGGGACGCCGGAAAGCTCCCTGTTCAGCAGGTCCTCCGCGTGCCGGCCCGTGCGCCTTGCCTCCTGGACCTCGTGGGAGGCGAACTCCTTTTTGAACCAGCTGATAAGCCAATAGCCTCTATACACCTCGTATTCGGGGTTGTAAAAGCCGCCCAGGGCGCTGGGAAAGGGCGGGACCAGGGGATGGACCTCCACGTATTTGTTGGTGGTGACCTCCGCGGTGGCGGTGGTGCCGAAGCTGACGGAGGCGGTATCCTCGCTGAGGCAGCCGTTGCCCAAGGTTTCACAGCCCTTGTCCGAGGCGGCGGCGATCACGGGAAGCCCTTGGGGAATCCCAGTTTGGGCGGAGGCAATGGCGGTGATTCTGCCCAAAGCGCCGCCGGGGCCCACAAGCTCCGGCATGTGGCTCCTGGAAACCCCGAACAGCCGGTAGTAGAGGCTGCCTTTTTTGCGCCAATCGGCCCTTTTCACGTCAAAGGGAATATACCCGATCTGGGAGGCGGAGGAATCCGCCAAGTGGCCTGTCAGCAGGAAGTTGAGATAGCAGGAGAGCAGCACCACCTTGTGGGTCCTTGCCCATACCTCCGGCTCGTTTTTGCGCACCCAGTGGGCCCGGGCCCTGCGCATGGCATGCTCGCAGGTGTGCAGCGCCCCCGCGCAGGCGCAGGCGGCCGTGACGGCCTTGGGAAAGCTGTCGCTCATGCGCAGGTCCGCTTCCCGCTGGTCGAGCCAGAGGATACAGGGGCGGACGGGCTTGCCGTCCCCATCCAGAAACACGGAGGTATCCCGCTGGGTGGTCACCGCCACAGCCGCCACCCGGGCAAACCGATCTCCGGCCGATTCCCGCAGCCGGTTCACGGTGGCGCAGAGCGCGCCGTAGTAGACGTCCGCCTGCTGCTCGGCCCAGCCCGCTTTGCTGCTGAAATACGGCTGCTCAAAGGCCGTCTTTTCCAGGGCCAGGGTGTCGCCGTCTTTGGTAAAGAGGATCGCCCTTAGGCTCTGGGTTCCGCAATCGATGGACAATACCAAAGGTTCCATCATGGAAGCCCTCCTTTGTGTTCGCGCTGTGTTGGCGTTGCGAAGGAAGGAACCGGATCACAGGTCCGCCGTGGCGATGACGTCCGTGCCGAACAGGTCCCGCAGGACCACCTCTCCGGCGGTGACCCGGCGGTCCAGGCATACGCAATTGATCAGCGCCATGGCCTCCGGAAGCTTGCCCTTGGGAATCTCGCCCCTTGTTCTGACGCTCAGGCGGGGGGTATCCGCAAACACGGTGGCCACGGTGGTGGTGAGGCTGCGCATGGGCCGGGTCAGCTCCTGGGTGGCGAAGGCCTGGCCCCGCCGGCACAGCGCGCCGGTGACGGTGACGCGCCCATTCTGCTCCAGGGCCCTGAGCTTACAGCCGTTGGGGCAGACGATGCAGGTGAGTTCTTCCATGATTCAGCCCTCCATCCGGACGCTGATCCGCGCCGCATCCTCCGGCAGGTTCACGGACAGGCACTCCATCTCGCAGGGAACGAGCCGTTGGTACGCTTTCCTTTGGACGGTTTTGCCGCCGGCTTCCACGGATACCACCGGGCTTTTCCGGTCCCTCCGGCTTCTGAAGCTGAACGCGAACCTCCCGCCTGCGGAGGTATCGTAAAACTGGGGCGACACATAGAGGAAATCCCCGGGGTCGTAGCTCACCTTCTGAAGCCTGCGGGCGTCCCCGCCCCGGTAGGCGGCGGCGCTTAACCCGGCGATTTCCGCGCCCCGGGAAACATCGTCCACAAGGTCGTGCACATGCAGCCCGTTGCCGCAGCAGAACACCCCTTCCACGCTGGTCATAAAGCTTTGGTCCACCCAGGGGCCCTTGGTGGCCGGGTCGATCTCCGCCCCCAGGCTCTGGGCCATCTCGATTTCCGGGAGGAGCCCCACCGAGAGGATCAGCGCGTCGCAGGGGATTCGCTGCGCGGTCTCCGGCATGGGGCGGAGCTGCTGGTCCACACGGCAGACCTCCACCGCCTCCACGCGCTTTTGGCCGAATACCCGGGTCACGGTGGCGGACAGGTGGAGGGGGATGTGAAAGTCCTCCAGGCATTGGGCCACGTTGCGGGCCAGCCCCGAGGGCTCGGGCTTGATCTCGTATACCCCCAGCACCTTGGCCCCTTCCAGGGTCAAGCGCCTTGCCATGATGAGGCCGATATCCCCGCTGCCCAGAATCACGCACTCCCGGGTGGGCATGCCCCCCAGGATATTGACATAATACTGGGCCGTGCCCGCCGTAAAGACGCCCGCCGGACGGTCCCCGTGGATAAAGGCCTGGCGGGGGGTTCGTTCCCTGCATCCGCAGGCCAGCACCAAGGCCGTGGCCGAAACGGTCTGAAGACCCCGGGCGCTTTGCAGCTCCAGGCGAAAGCCGTCCCCGGTTTTTTCCACCCCCAGGGCAAAGGCAGAGGTGACGGAATCGATCCCCAGGGCATGGAACTGCTTCAGGTAGCGGCCCGCGTACTCGGGGCCTGTGAGCCGTTCCCCAAAGCTCACCACGCCGAAGCCGTCGTGGATGCATTGCTTGAGGATGCCGCCCATGCGCTCCTCCCGCTCGATCACCAGGGCCTCCGCCTGTTGCCCCTGGGCCCCGATGGCCGCCGCAAGCCCCGCGGGCCCCCCGCCCAGGACGATCACGTCATACCGCTGTTTCATTCCCGGGCCTTCCTTTCGGGGTTTTGGCAAGCAGCAGGCGGGAACCGCCCCCGCATTTGGTCACATCCTCCAGCTCCACATCCGCCTCCCGGGCGATGAGCTTTGCCACCTGGGGGGAGCAGAACCCGCCCTGGCAGCGGCCCATCCCCGGGCGCACCCGACGCTTCACCGCGTCCAGGCTGAGGGCGGGCACCGGGGAGCGGATGGCGTCGATAACCTCCCCCTTGCTGATGCCCTCGCACCGGCAGAGGATGACGCCGTAGTCCGGATTCTCCCGGATGGCCGCCTGCTTCTGTTCAAAGCTCATGCTGGCAAGCCGGGGACGGCTGCGCCTGACGGGGTTGAAGGCGGGGTTCTCCCGGACCTCCATTTTCTCGCCCAAGGCCGCGACCGCGAGGCGGACGATGTCCTCCGCGATGGCGGGGGCGCTGGCAAGCCCCGGGGACTGGATGCCCGCCGCGTGGATGAGGTTGCGCACGAAGCCCGAGCGCTCGATGATGAAATCCTCCTCGTAGGTGGCGGCTCGTATCCCGGAAAAATAGGTGATCACATCCCCGGGGGACAGGCCCTTGACCAAGGGCAGGTGCTTCTCCATCACCGCTGTGATGCGATCGGCGTTGGTGGAAAAATCCTCCCGGAAGGGCTGCTCATAGGCGTCCGGTCCCACCAGCACGTTGCCGTCGATGGTGGGGATGACGCCGCCGCCCTTGGTGTCGGAATGGCGCATGGCCGCATCCACCACCCCCATGCAGGCATGGAGCAGATGCCCCTTTTTCTTATCCAGGATCACCACCTCGCCCTTGCGGGGGTGGATGGAGAAAAAGCGGTCCCCGGCCATGCCCGCCACTTGGTCGGCGAACACTCCCGCCGCGTTGATGACCACGCGGGGCCGTACCGTGCCCCGGTTGGTCCTGACCCCCGTGATCGCGCCGCCGGAGAGCTCCATCCCCAAAGCGGCGGTCTCCAGCCGCACCTCCACGCCGTTTTCCACGGCGTTTTCCGCCAAAGCCACCGTGAGCTGATAGGGGCAGAGGATGCCGGTGGAGGGGTACCAATAACCTCCCGCCAGGCCGTCCATCAGCCCGGGCTCCAGGGCGTAGAGCTTTGCCTTGCTCAGCCGCCGCCCTTCAATGCCCATTTTCAGCGCCCTGGTGCCGAAATAGAGGCCCAGCGGGACAGTGAGCGTGGGGCTCCTATACAGGATCAGATTCCCCACGCGCCTGAAGGGGATGTCCAGTTCCTGGGTGAGCCGCGTATACATGGCGTTTCCCCGCACATTGCAGCTGGCCCGCAGGGTGCCCGGCTTTGAGGCGATGCCCGGATGGATCATGCCGTCGTTGCGGGAGGAGGTATGCATGGCCAGGTCCGATTCCTTTTCCAGCAGCAGCACTGAAACCGCGTATTTTGCCATTTCCCGGGCGATGGCGCAGCCGATCACCCCTCCGCCGATGATCAGCACATCCGCCTGCCTGTTATGAAGGGACGCGTCCTTGGCCGGGGGCGCACTCATGGGGGGTTCCACAACCCCCCGCGCCGCGATATCGTTGATAACGCCCTTGTAACCCGCCTTCGCGGCGATTTTGCCCGCCATGATTTTTTGCCCGTACCCGTCCACCAGGCCCTGAAGGCGAATGCTTTCACGCCAGGGCGTGCATTCGATCTCCCCCAGGCCCCGTTCGCGGATTGCGTTTGCCAGCTTGCCCGACGCATGATTCACAATGATCACCTGATGATGTCAATTTCGGTGGGTGCATAAAGCCAATGAAAGACTACGCCTGGAACCGAAAGATTGTGCTTGCTTTGAATGCCCGATTCCCCCATAATGAAGG
>JARKQO010000499.1 GCA_029974855.1 Eubacteriales bacterium | reverse complement strand
TTCGACGGCCGGGACATCACCCACACGCCGCCCCACAAACGCCGCGTGAACACGGTGTTCCAAAAATACGCCCTCTTCACCCATCTGGACGTCTTTGAAAACATCGCCTTCGGCCTGCGCCTGAAAAAGGCGGCGGAGGACGAGGTGAAACGCCGGGTGGAGGAGATGCTGGCGCTGGTCAACTTAAAGGGCTACGGCGGCCGCAGCGTGTCGTCCCTGTCCGGGGGCGAGCAGCAGCGGGTGGCCATCGCCCGGGCGCTGGTGAACCACCCCCAGGTCCTCCTGCTGGACGAACCCCTGGGCGCGCTGGACTTGAAGCTGCGCAAGGGCATGCAGATCGAATTAAAGAACATACAGAAGCGCATGGGCATCACCTTCGTCTACGTCACCCACGACCAGGAGGAAGCCCTGACCATGAGCGACACCGTGGTGGTGATGAACCGGGGCGAAATCCAGCAGATCGGCAGCCCCACGGCCATCTACAACGAGCCGGTGAACGCTTTCGTGGCCGACTTCATCGGCGAATCCAACATCATCCCCGCGGTGATGGTGAAGGACTATTACGTGCGCTTCGCCGGCATGGGCTTTCCCTGCCTGGACGGCGGCTTCGAGCCGGCCGAGCCGGTGGACGTGGTGGTGCGCCCCGAGGACGTGAAGCTGGCTCCCCCGGGAGAGGGGCAACTGCCCGGCGTGGTGGAGTCCGCCCGGTTCAAGGGCGTCCACGACGAAATGGCGGTGCGCTGCGACGGCCGCTCCTTCCTGGTGCAGTCCACCCAAAAAAGCCCCGTGGGCGCGGCGGTTTCCATCAAAATCACCCCCGACGACATTCACGTGATGCGAAAGGTCGTGGAGCGGGATGCATAAAAGAAGCGGCCTGCTGACTCTGCCCTACGCGGTCTACGCCCTGGTCTTTATCGTCGCGCCTCTGCTGTTGATCGTGCTGTACAGCTTCTGCGTGGACCCCCAGCGGGGCGCGACGCTGACGCTGGAACATTTTCAGCGCTTTTTCGATTTTACCAACCCCATTTATCTGCAGGTGCTGTGGCGCTCCGTCTACATCGCCGTCGTTAGCACCGTCATCTGCCTGCTTTTGGGCTATCCTATGGCCTTCATCCTCTCCCGGCTGCGCCCGGCGGTGCGCAGCATCCTGTCGGTGCTTTTCGTGCTGCCCATGTGGATGAATTTCCTCCTGCGCACCTACGCCTGGATGTCGCTTTTGGAGCGCACCGGCCTCATCAACAACTTATTGGAAACTTTAGGCCTGCCGGGGCAGAACATCATGTACACCCAGTGGGCGGTGGTGCTGGGCAACGTCTATAACTTCCTGCCCTTCATGATCCTGCCCATCTACAACGTGCTGGTGAAGATCGACCCCTCCGTGGTGGAGGCGGCCCAGGACCTGGGGGCGGACTCCCTGCGGGTCTTCGGCCGGGTCATCTTCCCCTTGAGCCTGGGGGGCGTGGCCAGCGGCGTCACCATGACCTTCATGCCCGCGGTGACCACCTTCGTCATCTCCAAGCTGCTGGGCGGCGGGCAGAACATGCTCATCGGCGACCTGATTGAAAAGCAGTTCAAGGTGACGGGCAACTGGGGCTTCGGCTCCGCCATGTCGGTCATCGTCATGGTGCTCATCCTCATTGCCATGAATTTAAGCGCCGCCTACGAGAAGGACAAAGAGGAAGGGGGCGAGCTACTGTGATGAAGCGGCTGTCCTACGCCTATTCCGCCCTGATTTTCCTCTTTTTGTACGCCCCCATCGCGGTGCTCATCATTTTTTCCTTCAACAGCCTCAAGTCCCGGGGCCGCTGGGGCGGTTTCACCCTGGACTGGTACCGCGCCCTCTTCGCCGACCGGGACATCATGGGCGCGCTGACCACCACCCTCACCGTCGCCCTGATTTCCAGCGCGGTGGCGGTGCTGGTGGGCACCATGGCGGCCATCGGCATCCAGGGCCTGCGCCGGCGGTCCCGGGCGGTGCTCATGAACGTGTCCTACCTGCCCATCCTCAACGCCGACATCGTCACCGGCGTGTCGCTCCTGCTTATCTTCTCCCTGCTGGGCATCCGGCTGGGCTACGCCTCGCTGCTCTTGGCCCACATCACCTTCAACATCCCCTATGTGATCCTTTCGGTGCTGCCCAAATTAAAACAGTTGGACCCCAACCTCTACGAGGCGGCCCAGGACCTGGGGGCCCCGCCCCTGCGGGCCTTCTGGAAGGTGGTGCTGCCGGAGATCATGCCCGGCGTGGTCACCGGCTTCCTGCTGGCCTTCACCCTGTCCATCGACGACTTCGTGATCTCCTTCTTCACCACCGGCTCCGGGGTGTCCACCCTGTCCATCCTGATCTACTCCATTGCCCGCAAGGGCATCAAGCCGGAAATCAACGCCCTCTCCGCCAATATGTTCATGGTGGTGCTTGTGCTGCTGCTC
>JARKQO010000497.1 GCA_029974855.1 Eubacteriales bacterium | reverse complement strand
GGGGAGAACGGCTCCGGAAAAACGACCTTGGTGAAGGGGCTGTTGGGGCTGCTTCCCCCGGCCAAGGGCAAAATCAGCCTGGGGGAAGGGGTCAAGAGAAGCACAATCGGCTATTTGCCCCAACAGTCCGAGTCCCAGCGGGATTTTCCCGCCTCCGTGTGGGAGGTGGTTTCGGCGGGGGCCAGAAGCAGGGGCCCGCTGCTGGGACGGGCGCAAAGGGACAGGGTGAGGCGCAACATGGAGCGCCTGTCGGTCCTGGATCTCAAAAACAAAAGCTTTACGGAGCTTTCCGGGGGCCAGCGGCAGCGGGTGCTGCTGGCCAGGGCTCTGTGCGCCGCGGAGCGGCTGCTGCTGCTGGATGAGCCCACGGCGGGGCTGGATCCCCTTGCCACCCAGGAATTCTACCGGGTGGTGGAAGGGCTGCATCAGCAAGGGATGACGATCCTGATGATCACCCATGACATTCCCGCCGCCCTTGAGCATGCCCGCCATATTTTGCACCTTTCCGATAGCGGGAATTTCTATGGCACCACTGACCAGTACGCCGCTTCCCCGCTCAGCGACCTCTTTGTGGGAGGGACGAAAAATGGCTGAACAGCTTCGGGATATGCTCTCCTTCGGCTTTATGCAGCGGGCCCTGGCCGTGGGGGCGCTGGTTTCCGTCTGCGCGTCTTTGCTGGGGGTCTGCCTGGTGCTCAAGCGCTATTCCATGATCGGGGACGGCCTGAGCCATGTGGGCTTTGGCGCGCTGGCGGTGGCCACCGCCCTAAACTGGGCTCCCATGGCGGTCACTATACCGGTGGTGCTGGTGGCTGCTTTTTTGCTGCTGCAGCTCAGTGAAAGCGGCAAAATCAAAGGGGACGCCGCCATTGCCATGCTCTCCACCGGGTCCCTGGCCCTGGGGGTGATGGTGCTCTCCCACAGCGCCAGCATGACCACGGATGTGAACAACTACCTCTTTGGCAGCATCCTGACCATGCGGGGCGAGGATGTGTGGCTGAGCGTCGCCTTGGCGGTTTTGGTGCTGGCGCTGTTTTTGGCCTTTTATCGAAAGATTTTCCTCATCACCTTTGATGAAACCTTCGCCAAGGCCATTGGCGAAAAAACCCGGTTGTACCAATGGCTTCTGGCCTTTCTCACCGCCCTGACCATCGTGCTGGGCATGCGGCTCATGGGCGCGATGCTGATCTCCAGCCTGATCATCTTTCCGGCCCTGAGCGCCATGCGGGTTTGCAAGAGCTTCCGGGGCGTCTGCCTTTGCGCGGTGGCGATCTCGCTTGTGTGCTTTTTGGCGGGCATGGTGAGCTCCTACCTGTTTGCCACGCCCACCTCGTCCAGCATTGTGATCGCCAACATCGCCGTCTTTTTGGCGCTGACCGCGGTGCGGAAAATCGTGCAAAAAGCATAGAAACCCTTTGTCTGGGAAAGCGCGAAAAAGAGGCTGTAGCGCTTTGGCTACAGCCCCTTTTGCAACCGCTGGAATGCGGTCTTACTTGATTTCCACCACGGCGCCCACTTCGGCGAACTTTTCCTTGATCTTCTGGCACTCCTCTTTGGAGATGCCTTCCTTCAAGGTCTTGGGAGCGGATTCCACCAAATCCTTGGCTTCCTTCAGGCCCAGGCCGGAGATCAGCTCGCGGACCACCTTGATGACCTTGATCTTCTCGGAACCGGCGTCCTTGAGGATCACGTCGAACTCGGTCTTTTCCTCTTCCACGGGGGCTGCGGCGGCAGCGCCGGGCACGGCCACCACGGCGGCGGCGGCGGAAACGCCGAACTTCTCTTCCAGAGCCTTCACCAGCTCGTTGAGCTCAAGCACGGACATCTTCTCGATGGCAGAAATGAATTCCTCGTGAGTCATGAATGTACCCTCCAATTCTTCAATCCATTCTTAGGGTCACCGGAAACAATGCTTTCCGGGGGCGGCCATTCCTCAGGCCTGGGGCGCGGCTTCGGCGTTCTTTTTGGCAATGGCGTCCAACACCCGCACGAAACCGGAAATGCTGCTCTGCAAGCTGCCCACCAGGCGGGCCAGCAGCACCTCGCGGCTGGGGGTTTCGGCCAGGACCTTCACCTGCTGGGCGTCCATCAGCTGGTTGCCCAGCAAACCGGCCTTGAACTCCAGCGCCGTGGACTTGGACTTTTGCATAAAGTCGTTGACCACCTTGGCGGGGGACACCGGGTCCTCCATGCCAAAGGCGAAGGCGGAAGGCCCGTTCAGCACGTCATCAAGCCCTTGGATGTTCAGCTCGCTCAGCGCCCGGCGAACCAGCGTGTTCTTCAGCACGCAGTAGTCCACGCCGCTGGCGCGGAACTGCTGGCGAAGCGCCGTCGCGTTTTCCACGGTCAAGCCGCTGTACTTCACGATCACAACGCTCTGCGCATCCTGAAACTTTTTCACGATGTCCGAGACGACCTGCTTTTTTACCTCGAGATTCTTACTCATGGGTACACCTCCTTTTTGAAATGCTGTCGATTCCAAAAAGAAAACCCTTGCAGGCGCAAGGGCGATTTCTCGCAAAGGGAATACTCCCGCCTTACACCTCGGCGGGAAAGCTTTTGGCTTCATTATCGAAGTGGATACCACTTCCAACCCGCTGTCTTCGGCATAGGTTTCCAAAGAATCAAGCAATATTATAACAAATTCCCGGTGGAAGTCAAGGCCTTTTCCCGGAAAAAGAATCAAAAAACCAAGTATTTTTCCAAAAGATTGGCCTGGCGGACTTCCCCATGGAGGATGGCGATGTAAAAAGCAAAAGGAATCTGCCCTGCTGCTTTCCAGGACTGGGCGAGTATGGTATAATCATTCGGAGCTATTCACCGGTAGGGTGGTGGCTAGAGGGGAGTTTAAGCCGTGTTGGTTGAGAAGCGATATAGCAAAAAGCTGGAAAAGATGTTTGAGGGGCTCAGCGTGCCCCTTAGGCTTGTGGATGCCCAGGGAACCAGCCTGATTCCCGAGGACGGGACTTTGGTGGAGGTGCCAAGCGCCGTGGCGGCCCCGGGCATCAACCACCATGTGGGAGACCAGTTCTTCCGTGCTTTGGACATATACCCGGCCATGATTCTGGTATGCCCGGACCAGTATCCCGGGGTCCAGGACCTGCTGTTGATGACCGACGCCATGCTAATGAACCTGTTCAAGCGCAGCCTGTCCATCACCGGCCCCAGCGACGTGTACCGCCGGGTGCTGAAGCAGGAGCTCAGCGGCACGGATCTGTTCACCCGGGCCAACGAAAACCAGATCGCCCTGGAAATGGACCGCTGCGTGCTGCTGTTTCAAATCGAGCAGGTGGATAAGAGCACCGCGTACAGCATTCTGGGCGAGCTGATTCCCCTGACCGAAGCCGACGCCCTGGTGGAAATAGACCGCCATGTGGTGGCCTTGATAAAGGACATGGAGAACATCGACGGCTTTGGGGAATTGTACCAGTTTGCCCAGGCCGCCCAGGAAACCCTCATGGAGGAAGCGGTGAAAACCGCCAAGGTGGGCATTGGCGAGGTAAAGCATACTCTGGCCCAGCTGGGGGAAAGTTATCTGGAGGCCAAGAAAGCCATGGAGGTGGGCCGCATCTTCTCCGGGGAGGAGAGCATCCACATCTTCCGCCGCCTGATGCTGGAGCGCTTTTTGATGAACGTGCCCCGGGAGGAGAGCATGCACTACCACAGCCTGCTTTTCAACCGCAAAAACGCCAAGCTCTTTAACGACGAGATGCTCCAGACCATTGAGATGTTCTTCCGCAAGGATTTGAACCTGTCCGACACCGCCAGGCAGCTGTTTATCCACCGCAATACCTTGGTGTACCGGCTGGACAAGGTGCAGAGGCAAACCGGCCTGGACCTTCGCCGCTTTGACGACGCGGTGACCTTCAAAATCCTCTACGAGCTGAAGAAGTGCGGTCAGGAAAAGCCCAGGGATATCTATTGATACAGGCTGAGGGGAGGGCGCGGGATGAAGCGGTGGCATAAGGCTTCGGTGAAGCTGCTGATCATGATGCTGATGGTTTCGCTGATGGTAACCGGGTGCTCGCTGTTGCCCACCACGGTGGCGGATAGCATACAGAACGCCGGGCAAAGCGGCGACGGAACCACCGTTACGATCTCCAAGGAGGAATACGACCGGCTGCAGAAGTACGCCGAGATGGACGAGCTGTTGCAGGTGGTGGAGGCTTACTACTACCAGGAGCCCAATGTGGAGGCCATGATTGAGAACGCCCAGCGGGGGCTTCTGTATGGCCTGGAGGACCCCTATACCTACTATTACAACCCAGAGGAATACGCCGCCCTGTGGGAGTCCGACGAGGGGGAATACGCGGGGATCGGCATCCAGCTTACCGGCTCCATGGAGACCTACCTGTGCAGCATCATGCGGGTGTTTACCGGAAGCCCTGCCGAGGCGGCGGGGCTGCTGAAGGGCGACGTGCTGGTGCGGGTGGAGGAGCTGGAGGTGACCACCTACACCATGCAGGAAGCGGTGGACATCATGCGGGGCCAGGTGGGGGAAAAGGTCCAGATCCAGGTCAAGCGCGGCAACGAGCTGCTGGATTTTGAGATCCCCAGGGCCGTGATCCATGTGAACTGGGTCAGCAGCATGATGCTGGGCAGCGACATCGGCTACATCGTGCTGTACGAGTTCAGCGGCGATTGCGCCCCGGCCTTCCAAAAGCAGCTGGACCAGTTGATGGCCCAGGGGGCCAAGGGCCTGATCATCGACCTGCGAGACAACCCCGGGGGCTGGGTGGACGACGCGGTGGAGCTGGCGGACATCTTCCTGCCGGAGGGAACGGTGGCCTATCTGGAAAAGCGGGACGGCTCCCGGGAGTACTATACCGCCAAGGCCGGGGCCCTGGAGATTCCCCTGGTGGTGCTCATCAACGAGAACTCCGCCTCCGCGTCCGAAATCCTATCCGGCGCGCTGCAGGATTACCACAAGGCCACCTTGGTGGGCACCAAGACCTTTGGCAAGGGCGTGGTGCAGTATGTGCTGCCTGTGGGCTACAATGGCGCCGGGATGCAGCTGACCATCGCCCAGTATTTCACGCCCAACGGCAACGTGGTGCATAAAACCGGCATCACCCCGGATGTGGAGATGCCCATGCCCGAGGGACAGAGCAGCACCACCTTTGATTTGGGGGATTTGAGCGACGCGCAGCTGCAAAAGGCCTACGAGGTAGCCCAGCAGCTGGTGGCGGAGCAAGGCAAGTAACCCAAAGCCTCCGGACCAATCCCAGGAGAAAAGCCCGCCCCTGGGGAGAAAATACCCTTTCCTCCCCAGGGGCAAAAAATATCTGGAAATATGGAAATTTCAGGTGACATCGGGCACAATTTTTGCTATGGTAAGGCGGAACGCCATGGGGGTTCCCATGGCAATCACGCGCTGGAAAGGTGGTCTTTTCTTCCATGGAGATGATCCAAAAGCTGTCTTTGGCCGGGTTGGTACCGGTGATCAAGGTGGAGGACGCAGCGGACGCGGTGCCTCTTTGCAATGCCCTGGCCCAGGGCGGGCTGCCGGTGGCGGAGATTACCTTCCGCTCCGACGCGGCGGAGGAAGCCATCCGCCGGGTCCACCAGGAGCTGCCCCAGGTGATCCTGGGGGCGGGCACCGTGCTCACCACCCAGCAGGTGGACAGGGCTATGGCCGCCGGGGCAACCTACATCGTGTCCCCGGGGCTGAACCCGGCGGTGGTGAAGCACTGCCAGGAAAAGGGCATCCCCATTGTGCCCGGCTGCGCAAACGCCAGCGATATCGAGGTTGCCCTGTCCTTGGGGCTTACCACGGTGAAGTTCTTCCCTGCCGAGGCCCTGGGCGGCCTGGCCATGATCAAGGCCCTCAGCGCCCCCTACGGCAACGTGCGCTTTTTACCCACCGGCGGCGTCAACCAGAAGAACCTGAACGACTACCTGGGCTTTGGCAAGGTCGTGGCCTGCGGCGGCAGCTGGATGGCCCCCGAGGACGCGGTGAAAGCCAAGAATTGGGACCTGGTTCAGGAGCTTACCCGCGGCGCCGTCAACGCCATGCTGGGCCTGGAGCTGACCCACATCGGCATGAACCTGGACGCCCCGGAGCAGGCCGCCCGGGAGGCCGAAAAGCTGTGCAAGCTGCTGGGCTGGCCCTTGAAGGACGGCACCGGGGGCATCTTTGTGGGCCAGGGCTTTGAGCTGCTGAAAAAGCCCGGCCGCGGGGCCATGGGCCATATCGCCATCGGCTGCAACCACCTGCCCAGGGCCCAATGGCACCTGGAGCAGCGGGGCTTCGTGTTTGACCCCGACAGCGCGGTGGTAAAGGAGGGCAAGCCCAAGGCCATCTACCTGAAGGACGATATCGCCGGGTTCGCCTTCCATCTGTTGCAAAAGTGAGAACGCCCCCTGGGGCCAGGATCAAGGAGGTTATGGAAAATGCCTAAAGTTGTCACCTTTGGGGAGATCATGCTTCGGCTGAAAAGCCCGGGATACGAGCGCCTTTTGCAATCCCCCTCGCTGGAGGCCACCTTTGGCGGCGGAGAGGCCAACGTCTGCGTGTCCCTGGCCAATTTCGGCATGGAAACGGCTTTTGTGACGGTGCTGCCGGATCACGACATCGGCGCGGCCTGCCTGCGGGAGCTGCGGGGCTTTGGGGTGGACGTGAACAGCATCGTCAGAAAACCCGGCCGGATGGGCATTTACTTCATGGAGACCGGGGCCGTGCAGCGGCCCAGCACGGTCATCTACGACCGGGCGGGCTCCGCCATTGCCCAGGCCAAGGTGGGGGATATCGACTGGGGGAAGGCCTTTGCGGGGGCTACCTGGTTCCATTTGACGGGGATTACCCCGGCCATCAGCCAAAGCGCCTCCGAGCTGAGCCTGGAAGCGGCCAAGGTGGCCCAGGAAATGGGCTTGCATGTGAGCTGCGATCTCAACTACCGCAAGAACCTCTGGAAATACGGGGTGAAGGCCCAGGAGTTCATGACCCAACTGGTGCGCTATGTGGACACCATCATCGCCAACGAAGAGGATTTCCAGATGTCCTTGGGGCTCAAGGCCTCTTCCGCCCAGGAGGTGGAAAGCGGCGAGCTGAACATTGAGCAGTACAAGGCCATTGCCAAGCTGGCCATGGAGACCTACCCCAATGTGAAGCGGGTGGCCATCACCCTGCGGGAGAGCAAGTCC
>JARKQO010000496.1 GCA_029974855.1 Eubacteriales bacterium | reverse complement strand
CCTTTTCCCCGAAGATGTACAGCGTCTCCTCCAGGTTCTGGGTGTAGACGCTGGTGGTCCCCTCGATGATGCCATAGTGCCCGCCCGCGAACTTCACCAGCGCCATCCCCAGGTCCTCGGCCTGGATGTAGGGGTGGTTGACCCTGTCCGTATACGCGAACACCTCCGTTACCGCTTCCCCCATCATCCAGCGCAGCAGGTCGATGTTGTGGATGCACTGGTTCATGAGCGCGCCGCCGTCCTGCTCCCAGGTGCCCCGCCAGGGGGCCTGGGTGTAGTAGTCCTGCCCCCGGTTCCAGCGCACATGGGCCGCCCCGTGGAGCATGCGGCCAAAGCGGTTTTCCTCCACGGCGGTGCGGATTTTTTGGATGGACTTGTTGAAGCGGTTCTGGTGGCAGGCGCACAGCTTCACGCCCCGCTCCCTGGCGGCCCGGATCAAAGCCCGCCCGTCCGCCAAGGACAGGGTCAGCGGCTTTTCGATGATCACATGGCAGCCCGCCTGGATGCAGGCCAGCCCGATGGCCCCGTGCTTGCCGCTCTCGGTGGCGATGGCCACCAAGTCCGGCTTCACCTCCGCCAACATGCGGGCATAGTCCTCGTAGCGGGCCACCGAAGCCCGCCTGTCCTGGGGCAAGGGGGAGAGGACCTGCTCCATCCGCTGGGGAATCAGGTCACAAACAGCCGCCAACTCCAGGGTGTCCTGGTTTTTCAGCACGGCGGCAATGTGGTTGGGCGCGATCCGGCCGCAGCCAATCAGCGCGTAACGAAGCGTATGACCCATGAAATGGCTCCTTTCGCGCTTAGAGCAAGCGGATATTTTCCCGATGCCGGACGGCCTTCATGGCGTTCTTGGTATCCAGAATCAGGGGGGCGTGCCGGGCCACCAAGTCATAGTCCACGTTGGTATGGGCCGTGGTGACCATCACCAGGTCCATCCCTTCCAAAACCGCCGCGGTCAAAGCGGGAATGCCCCGGCGGAGCTTGCCGTGCTCCTGGAACTCCGGCACATAGGGATCATAGAAGGATACTTCGGCCCCCAGGTCCTCCAGGGCCTCCAGCACCCGCACCGCAGGGCTTTCCCGGTAATCGTCGATGTCCTGCTTGTAGGCCACCCCCAGCAGCAGTACCTTGGCTCCGCTGGTGGCCTTGCGACGCTCGTTCAGGGCGCGCATGGCCCGCTGGGCGCAGTATTCCGGCATCCGGTCATTGATGATCATGCTGCTTTCGATCATGGAGGTATGGAAGCCAAACTCCCGGGCCTTCCAGCTCAGGTAATAGGGGTCCAGGGGAATGCAATGGCCCCCCAGGCCCGGGCCGGGATAAAAGGCCTGGAAGCCGTAGGGCTTGCTCTTGGCCGCGTCGATGACCTCCCAGATGTTGATCCCCATCCGGTCGCAGAGGATCGCCAACTCATTGATCAGGCCGATGTTCACATTCCGGTAGGTGTTTTCTAATATTTTCTCCATCTCCGCGATGGCGGGGGAGGAAACCCGGTGCACCGGGGCCTCCAGCACAGCCTCGTAGAGGGTGGCGGCGATGTCCGTGCACTGGGGCGTAATGCCGCCCACCACCTTGGGGGTGTTCTTGGTCTTGTAGATGGCGTTGCCCGGGTCCACCCGCTCCGGGGAGAAGGCCAGGAAGAAGTCCTGGCCGCACACCAGCCCGGACCGCTCCAAAATGGGCTTGATCAGCTCTTCCGTGGTGCCGGGGTAGGTGGTGGACTCCAGCACCACCAGCATGTCCCTGTGCAAATGGGGCAATATGCTTTCCGTGGAGGCGCGCACATAGCTGATGTCCGGCTGTTGGTGCGCGTCCAGGGGGGTGGGCACGGCGATGCACACACAGTCGCAGGAGGCTACGGAGGCAAAGTCGGAGGTGGCTTTCAGGAGGCCGCTTTTCACCACTTCCTCCAAATCCGCGTTCACCACGTCCCCAATATAATTGTGGCCCTGGTTCACCATGTCCACCTTTTGGGGCTGCACGTCAAACCCGATCACATGGAACCCGGCCTTGGCCTTTTCCACCGCCAGGGGCAGGCCCACATAGCCCAGCCCTACCACGCCCAGCGTTACGGATTTGTCCTGAATCCTCCGCTTTAATGAAGACATTCTCTCGACTCCTTTGCATGGGATTCCGCCGGGTACGGACCGGGGAAACAAGCGGAATCACTGGATTACGACCTGTGTATCATACTCCATTTACAGGGAGGCTGTCAATTGCGGCGAGGGAAAGACAGGGATTGACAGGGGCGCGGGAAGGGCTATACTCAGGGAAAGGGCCCGGAGCAAGACGGTACAAAAGCAGCATGGACGGCGGATGCCGAAGGGAGGAGAGCTAAGGGTGGAAATCAAAAAGCTAAGCTTGGAAGAAAAGCAGGCCTTGGAGGAACAAAGCGGGAGGCTGACCCGGGAGGACATCCGGGAGCTGGTGGGTACGCTTACGGCAAGCCAAAATGAAAAAGCCCTGGCGGCCTTGCTGCTGCTTTCCTTCCGCTCGGAGACATCCCCGGACGTATACCCTTACATGGACACCTTTGCGGAGCTGATGGACAGCAAGCATTCCTTTCACCGCACCCGGGGGATTTTTCTGCTGGCCGCCAACGCCAGATGGGACGGACAGGGAAAGCTGGACGCGGTTTTTGACCGCTTTTTGGCCCATACCCAGGACGAGAAGGCCATTACCGCCAGGCAATGCATCCGGGCCTTGGCGGATGTGGTTCCCCATAAGCCGGGGCTTAAGGGCAAGATCAAGGAAACGCTGGAGCGTCTGGACCTGTCCGGGTATACGGAGAACATGAAGCCCCTGGTGATGAAGGACGCCGCGGAAATCCTGTCCATGCTGTGAGGAAGCCCCCTTCCTTTTCTGGGAATAGAATGCCTGCCAGGAGGCCACAATAGCCCTGGAGGTGATGATATGAGTCCCAAGGAACTCATGTATCTGGAGGATGCCCTGAACCACGAAAAATTCCTCAAAACCCAATGCGACCAGGCCGCCCAGGCCCTGACGGACCCGGAGCTGAAAAGCTACGTCCAGCAGCTGGCCAACACCCACAACCAGATTTTTCAACAACTCTACCAGGTGGTATAAGGAGGGAAAGCCATGAACGATCAAAACATTATGGAGAACCTTCTCCAGACCACCAAGGGCGTATGCGGCCTGTACATGCACGGTGCCATCGAGTCCGGCACGCAAAATGTGCATAGTGCCTTTAACAACGCCCTCAAGGAGAGCCTGTGCATGCAGGACGGCATCTACCAGAAGATGTCCCAGCGGGGCTGGTATCCCGCGCAGCAGGCGGAGCAGCAGAAGGTTACCGCCGTGAAAAACAAGTTCGCCGGGGGAGCGCAGTAAGGGAAGCGCTGTAGAGGACCGTGACAAAAAAGGACGCGCCCGGGAGGAGGCCGTCCTTTTTGTGTGGGATGGTTTTTGGGTTATCTTCCTCTAGCCTCTGCCCCGGGCCGGTCTGGAGGGGGTTCGGGACCCCGGGCTTTTCTTCCGCCCGGCGCTTTGGCCCCGTGCCGCCGCCGGACCGGAACGCCCGCCGCCCCGCACCGGCGGGCCGGAGCGCCCTGGGCCATCAGGCCCGGCCCCCTGCCTGGGGCCGCCTCTGTATCCCCCGCCGCCCTCCGGGGGGATCAGCGCCTTTTTTCCATGGCCGATCAGGTCCTCCCGGCCAGTGAGCCGCAGGGCTTCCCGGATCAATGGGCGGTTTTTGGGGTTCTTCCATTGGAGCAGCGCCCGCTGCATGGCCTTGTCCCGGGGAGAGGTTGCCACGAACACCGGCTCCAGGGTCCGGGGGTCCAGGCCTGTGTAGTACATACAGGTGCTGAGGGTTCCGGGGGTGGGGTAGAAGTCCTGCACCTGCTCGGGCTGGCAGCCGGTGTCCCGCAGGTATTCCGCCAGCATCACCGCGTCCTCCAAGGTGCTGCCGGGGTGGCTGCTCATCAAATAGGGCACCAGGTATTGCTTCAGGCCCAGCCGCTGGTTCACGGCCTCGTAGCGCTGCACAAAGCGCTCATACACCTCCCGGCCGGGCTTGCCCATCATGGCCAGCACCCGGGGGGAGATGTGCTCCGGGGCCACCTTCAGCTGCCCGCTGATGTGGTGGCGGCACAGATCCGTAAAGAAGGCGGGGTCCGGGTCCGCCATCAGGTAGTCGTAGCGCAGGCCGGAGCGGAGGAACACCTTCTTGATCCGGGGCAGCCGCCGCATTTTTCCCAGCAGCTCCGCCAGCTCCCGGTGGCTCACCTTCAGGTGCTTGCAAGGCTTGGGGTAGAGGCATTGCCTGTTTTTGCACGCGCCGCTTTTCAGCTGCTTGTCGCAGGCCGGGGCCCGGAAGTTGGCGGTGGGCCCTCCCACGTCGTGGATATAGCCCTTGAAATCAGGAAGCTGGCTCAGCAGCTTCGCCTCCTCCAAAAGGGAGCTTTCGCTGCGGGAGGATACGATGCGCCCCTGGTGGAAGGTCAGGGCGCAAAAGCTGCAGGAGCCAAAGCAGCCCCGCACTGCGGACAGGGAGAAGCGCACCTCCCCCAAGGCGGGCACGCCCCCCAAGGCATCATAAGTAGGATGCGCCAGCCGGGTATAGGGAAGGGCATAGACCTGATCCAGCTCCTCCCGGGTCAAGGGCAGAGCGGGCGGGTTTTGCACCACAAAACGCTGGGGGTCCTGCTCCTGGCAAAGGCATTGGCCCCGGATGGGGTCCTGCTGCTCGTGCTCCACCAGAAAGGCCCGGGCATAGGCCTCCTTGTGGGCGCACACCTCCCGGTGGGAGGGCAGAACGACGGCCCCCTGGGGCGGCTCCTTGGCCATGTAGCAGCAGCCCGTCAGGCCGGGCAGCTCCTCCGGGGGCATGCCCCGCCGGAGCCACTGGGCGCAGGCCAGCACCGTGTTCTCCCCCATGCCGTAGAGCAGCAAGGTGGCGGCGGAGTCCACCAAAACGCTGCGGCGCACCTTGTGGTCCCAATAGTCATAGTGGGAGAAGCGCCGCAAAGATGCCTCCACGCCGCCGATGATAATGGGCGTGCCGGGATAGGCCTGGTGGATGCGGTTGCAGTACACCGTCACCGCCCGGTCCGGCCGCAGGCCCGGCCGGCCGCCGGGGGCATAGGCGTCCTCGCTTCTGCGCTTTTTGGCGGCGGTATAATGGTTCACCATGCTGTCGATGACTCCGGAGGTTACCAAAAAGCCCAGCCTGGGCTTGCCAAAGCGCTTGAAATCATCGGCGCTTTGAAAATCCGGCAGGCAGAGCATGGCCACCCGGTACCCGGCCTTTTCCAGCACCCGGCTGATGATGGCCTGACCAAAGGAGGGGTGGTCCACATAGGCCTCCCCCACCACAAACACAAAATCCGGGGCCTCCCAGCCCCGCTGACGGCATTCCTGAAGGCTCACGGGCAAGAAATCCATGGTCGCGTCCTTTCCCGGGGCGGCAGCGCCGCTCCCAGGGCATTATACCACAGATTGCCCGGGCCAGGAAGAACGGCTCACCCCGGGGGCTCCACCCCCCGGATGGGGAAGGTGGCCTCGTGAATGCGCCCGTCGTCCACCAGCAGCAGACGGCCTTCCTTTAGCTGCTCCCCGTCCGCCATGGGGAAGGGGCACTCCAAGGTGGCGTGGAGGTGGTAGGTGGCGCTGCCATAGCGGTAGGTGAGGGTGAAATCCTCCCAGCCCTGGGGCAGGCAAGGCCGCAGCCGCAGGGAATTGCCGATTTTCTGGAAGCCGAAAAGCTGCTCCAGCAAGGTATAGTACAACCAGGAGGCGCTGCCGGTATACCAGGTCCAGCCGCCCCGGCCCCGCTGCTGGGGATGGCTGTAGATGTCCGCGGCCATCACATAGGGCTCCACCCGGTAGTGGTTGGCCTGCTGGCGGGTGCGGGCGTGGTTGATGGGCAAGGCGGCCAAAGCCAGCTCCCAGGCCTGGGCGTCATTACCCAGCTGGTGCAGCGCCGCGATGGCCCAGGGCACCACGTGGGTGTACTGGCCGCCGTTTTCCCGGATGCCGGGCAGGTATCCGGCGATGTAGCCGGGCTGCTCCAGGCCGTTGAAGGGCGGGGTGAAGAGCTTCAAAATGCCGATGTCCCGCTCGTACAGCAGCCGCCACAGATGGTCCATGGCGATGGCCCCCCGCTCCCGGGATACGCCGCACAGCACAGCCCAGCACTGGGGCAGCGCGTCGATGCGGCACTCGCTGCTCCGGCAGCTGCCCAGGGGCTCCCCGTCGTCATACCAGGCCCGCAGGTACCAGGAGCCGTCCCAGGCGTGCTGGTCAATCATCTGCAATACCCGATGCCGCCGTTGCACAAGGGTCCGGGCGGTTTCCTCCTCCACGTAGGGGATGATGCGGCGCAGCACCTCGCAGTAGAACATGCCCAGCCAGACGCTTTCGCCGTTTTCGCCCCCCACCCCGTTCATGCCGTCGTTCCAGTCCCCGCCGGCCATCAGGGGCAGGCCGTGAGGGCCCAAGGCCACCCGGTCGATGGCCTTGAGGCAATGGGCCAGCAAGGGCTCCGACAGCTCGGAGACCTGGGCCTCGAAAAGATGCTCGTGCTGGTTTTCCCGTAGGGGCTCCCCGCGGAGATAGGGGGCCGGCTCCCCCAGAATGGAGAGGTCCCCGGTGATGTGCACGTACAGCGCCGTTACAAAGGGCAAGAACAGCAAATCGTCGCTGATGCGGGTACGTACCCCAAATTGCGGGGGATGCCACCAGTGCTGCACATCCCCCTCCTCGAACTGGTGGGCGGCGCACAGCAGCAGGTGCCCCCGAACAGTCACGGGATCGGTGTACAGCAAGGACAGCATATCCTGGAGCTGGTCCCGGAAGCCATAGGCCCCGCCAGCCTGGTAGAAACCCGCCCGGGCGAACAGCCGGGCGGCCCGCACCTGATAGGGCAGCCAGCGGTTCAGCATCAGCGCCAAAGCAGGGTCCGGCAGGTCCAGCCGCAGGGCTCCCAGCTGCTCCTCCCAATAGCGCTTTACCCGGTGCAGCCGCTGGCTGGCCCCCTCCTGGCGCAGCAGGGCCAAGGCCCCGTCCAGGGCCTCCCGGGAGGGGGCGAAGCCCAAGGCCAAGGTGAACACCAGGCTTTCCCCGGGCCGGAGCAAAAAGGTATGGCTCACCACCCCCACATTGCCCATGTCCGAGGGCAGGGGGCCCGGGGAGGCCAAAGCCAAGGGCGCGCTCCCCACCAAGCCCTGGAAAGCGCCGGAGGACATGGTGGTGGTGAGGGTGGGGGCCGGGTGGACCATGGCCATGCAGGCCACCCCGGAAGCCGCGGGGTTTTGTGCGTAGATCACGCCCCCCTCCCGGTAGGTGGCGGTGAGCTGCTCCTCGGTGGGGTGGTTGGTCAAGGCAAAGACGCAGGTGTAGAACAGCTGCAGGGTGCGCTCCGCCACATCGTCGTTTTTCAGGTGCAGCACCCGCACCCCCAAAGGCAGTTCCTGGTCGGTAAAGCAGGTGAGCTTTTGGGCGATGCCATAGCCTTGGCTTTCATACAGGGTCACGCCCGGGGCGTGGGTCACCTGGCAATGCAGGCTCTGCCCCAAAGGCCAGCGGGTCACCGACCAGAGCAGACGGCCGGCTTTGTCCTTCAGGAAGAAGTTCTCCTCCCCATAGGAGGATACGGTGTCATTGGGCCAGCGGGTGAGCCGGGTTTTGTGGCTGTTGTCCGCGTAGGTGAACACCAGGCCGCTTTCCGCCGCCAGGCTGCCAAAGCGGGGGGAGGCCAGCACGTTGCTCCAGGGGGCCGGGGTGTTCTTGCCCGGGGGCAAGGTGATCACATAGTCCCCTTGCTGGGGGGAGAAGCCGCCGTAGCCGTTGTCAAACAGCAGGTCCTGGGGAGGGGGCAAAGCGGAGGGCCAGGCCCCGGTGGGCCTGTTATCCTCGGGGGTCTGGGGCTTGACGCTGGTAAGCAGCGCCTTCAGCTGGTCCGCAATGCCGCCCTTGCTGGTGCGCAGCACCAGCCGGGCGGAGCTTTCCAGCAAGGCGAACACCTCCGCCGACAGGCTTTGGCGCTCCAGCAGGTGCAGGCCCCCGTCCTTGCCGATGAGCTCCCGGCTGTGGCTGGACTGCATCAAATCGCTGAGCAAATCCCGGAGGGGATGGGCGTAGCCCGCCACCTGGTCGCTGAGGAGGATCAGATCGATCCACAGGCCGTTCATGCGGAAGAAGGCGTGGGCCTTCAGCAACTGCCGCACCAAGGATAAATCCTCGGCGCTTTCGCAGATCACCAGCAAAATGGGCAAGTCGCCGCTGACGCTGAGGCCCCACAGCTCCCGCAAAGGCAAAGCCCCGGGATGAAGGCCCACCGCCTGGTGGGGCTGCCCCGTGTAGCAAAGGCTGCCGCAGAGCCGGGAGATGGAGTTGAACAAAGACGCGTCCAGGCCCAGGTACCGGGCGGTTACAAGGCCCTGGGTGCGGGCCAGCTCGTATACCTTCAGGGCGCTTTCCGGCAAAGCGTAGCGCTCTGCCAAAGCGGCGGGGGTGTCCTGGGGGGAGGCCAGCAAGGTGGCGAAGAGGAACTGCACCTGTCCTCCCACAGGCAGCACAAACTGGGCCCGCAGGCTGGCGCAGGGCTCGATCACCGCCCCCACCACGTCCCCCAGGTTGCTGATGGGCATCTCCAGGGCCCGGGGATTGAGGATGGTGTTGCCCCTGCCGATGAACAGGCTCCGGTCCGTCTGCACATGGCAGCCGTTCAGGGCGCTGTCCGTGCCCATGGTGTGCATCAGCCGCAGGGATTCCTGGCCCGTCTTGCGGGGACGGCGCACTGCCATCAGGCCGTATTTGCCGATCCGGGAGGTTTCGATGAACAGGTTCTGAAAGGCGGGGTGGGCGCTGTCCTCCCGCTGGGAGGCCAAAGACAGCTCCAGGTAGCTGCACACCTCCAGCATCCGCTCCGCGGAGGATTCGTTTTTCAGGGTCAGGTGGTGGAGCACGGTGCCGTCCAGGGGGTTCACCAAAATGCGGAGGACGGAGTGGACGTGGAAGCGGGTGCGGGAGAATACCGCCTGGGCGGTTTGGAACTCCGTGGTGCCCCCCAGCAGGGGGTCCGTGGCGAACCAATGGACGCCGGACTGGGAATCCCGCAGGTACAGCCGCATGCCGCTGGGGATGCGGCACTGCTCCCGAAAGCGGGTCAGCATGATCCCGTTCCGGCTGAAATAGCCGCCCCCCTGGGCGTCGATGAGCACGGTGGTTCCCCCGCCGTGGAGCAGATGGGCGTCCATGGGGAAATACAGGGGATAGGCCTGCCGGTGGCTGTGAAGGGGGTCGTAGACGGGCTCGGTGGAGGCCCGCTTCAGGGGGCGGCGGATGACCCCCCGGCCCTGCTGGGGCTTTTCCTCCAGCAGCAGCGCGTGGGCCTGGCAGCGGGGCAGGTCCGAAAAGAGCCGGATGATATAGCCGTCGTACAGGGCGTTGCACAGGGCGGTCAGAATCATGCCCTGATGATGGGCCATGTGGCTGCGGACAATGCGGAAATCGTTCCCCTGGCCGATGCGCTGCTTGTGGAAGTCCGCAGCCTCAAACATCCCCAGGGGCCCTCCCAGGCCCAGGGCCTTCATCCGCTGCAGATTGCGGAAGGCCCGGCGGGTATCCAAGGGCAAGGACAGAAGGGAGGCATAGGGCGCGATCACCTCCTGGCTCCGGGTGGGGTCCAGGGCCAAGGAGGGAATGCCGAAGGCCTTGTACTGATAGTACAGGTTGGGGTCAAAGGCATAGTAGCCGCTTTCGCTGATGCCGAAAATCCCGTGCATCCGGCGGCGCTGCTGCTCCCGCAGGGCCTGAAGGCAGGCGTGGTATAGCAGCGTGCCCTTGACGGCGGGCAGGAACAGCAAAGGCATCATGTACTCGAACATGGTGCCGCTGTAGCTGACCAAAGTCTGGCCCCGGGTGGTGCGGGTCATGCCCCGGCCCAGACGGTACCAGTGCTTCACCGGCACGGCCCCGATGCAGATGGCCACAAAGCTCAGCAGCCGGGACTCGCTGGCCAGCAGGTCGTAGTGGCTGAGGCGGTCCAGGGGCTTTTCCGGATGCAGGCCGATGAAAAACAGCTCCGCCTCGGAGTCATAGAGCATGTCAAAGGGCATGGCATAGGCCAATGCGTCCAGGCGGGCGCTGAGCTCGTGGTTGGAGGGGGAGAGGCGGGGAAAGAGGGTGCGTACCCCCTGGGCGCAGCAAAGGAGGGAGGCGGCCAAATTGCCGCTGTCGATGGAGGAGACAAACAGGGGGCGCAGGGGCTGGAGGGTCCGGGTGTCGTACCAGTTGTAGAAATGCCCCTTCCATTTGGGCAGCTCCTCCAGCACGTCCAGGGTCAGGGCGATGCGCCCCGCCATGTCGTCCGGGGGGATCTGGCCCAGCTTTTCGGCGGCGATCAAAGAGGTCAGGTACAGCCCGATGTTGGTGGGGGAGGTGCGGTGGGATACGCCCTTGTTGGGCTCGATCTGCACGTTGTCCGGGGGGAGAAAATGCTCCTGCTCCGTCACCACGGTGTCAAAAAAAAGCCAGGTGGAGGCGCCCAGGTGCTTGAGCTCCTCCCGCATGTACTCCGTCATGTACTGGGGCTGGCGGTAGGGTTGCTCCCAGGCTGGGAGGAAAACCGGGAACAGGCTCCACAGCCCCCCCACGGCGATGCCCAGGGGAAAGAGGGGGTCCAGCAGCACCGACAGCCCCGCCAAGGTAAGGCCCGCCCCCATGTTCATGTAAAAGAACCCCATGGAGGGCTTCGCCGTGGGCTTGCTGAGCTGGGCGGCGGTGGTCCATTGCAGGAGGTTGCGCCGGGACACGACCACGCGGTACAGGGTGCGCACGATGGCGTCCACCTGCATCACCGCCTCGCAGGGCAGCATCAGCAGCCGGGTGGCCATGGTGCCCAAGGAGGCCAAGGTCAGGGGAAACAGCGGCACCAGCTCTGTGGACAGCAAGGCCAGCACCAGCAGCAAAGGCATGCGCAGGATCACCGCGTAGAGGATCAGCAGCATCCGGGCCGGGCTCACCAGGCTGCGGAGCAAATTCTGCCAGAGAATGTGCTTGCCCACGGCGTCCCGCCCGGCCTTGGGGGCCCCGACGGAGGCTGGCCCATAGGGGAACACATAGGGCAGCAGCTGCCAGTCCCCCCGGGTCCAGCGGTTCAGCCGCAGCAGAAAGCCCTTCAGGGCGGCGGGCTGCCCGTCGTAGAGGGTAATATCCGTGGCCACGGCGCAGCCGGTAAGCTCCCCCTCCAGCAGGTCATGGCTCAAAATGCCCCCGGGAATCAGCTTGCCCTCCGCGGCTTGCAAGAAGCCCCTGGGGTCGATGATGCCCTTGCCCACAAAGGAGCCCCTGCCATAGCAGTCCTGCATCATGTCCGAGGAGAGGGCGTTGTAGGGGTCCGATCCCCCCGGCCCGCCCAAAAACAGGGACAGGTAGCTGCCCACCGTGTGGGTGGCCACCTCCATGCGGGGCTGGAGGACGCTGATGCCCCGCATGGCGCCGTGATGCTCCCGGCGCTGCTGGAGCGGGTGGAGCATGGCCCCGATCATCCGCAGGGCGCTGCCGGGGGGCAAAATGGTGTCGCTGTCCAAGGTGATGACGTAGCGGTACTGCCCCTGGAGGGCGGAGCGGGGGCAGGAGCAGTAGGTGAAGGTATCCTCGATGGGCTTGCCGTCCACGATGCGCAGCAAGGTTTCCAGGCCGCCCCGCTTGCGCTCCCGGCTCATGTAAACGCTGTCCCGGGCGTTGAACACCCGGGCCCGCTGCATGTACAAAAAGGGATGGCCGCTGTCCTCCCCCAAAGCCCGCACCGCCGCCGAGGCGGTGGACACGATCTCCTCGTCGTTGCCCAAGGTGCCGGTGAGGCTGTCCTGGTAATCCCCCAAAAGCAGAAAGTGCAGCCTGGGGTCCGGGTTGGCCTGGTGCAGCACGGACAGGGGCTTCACCATGGCCAGGGCGTGCTCCTTATCGGTGAGCAAGGTGGGGCAGACCACCAAGGTTTGCTGGTCCGCAGCCAGCTGCTCCACCAGCAGCCTGGGCACCATTCTGGGGCTGGCCCACCGGCGGCACAGCCGGGTGGAAAGCTGCTGGAAGGGGTAGAGGAACGCGATGCCCAGGGGCAGCAGAAGAAAGGGGGACACGCCCCACAGAAAGCCCAGCCCCATGATCAGGAGGAACAGAGTCCAGCAGGCCGCCCGGTACAGGCTCAGGGCATGGGCGGAGATGAACAGGTACCCCCTGGCGGGGAGGGACCGGGCGTTCAAATGCTCAAAGAGCAGCGGCCTTCCCTGGTCCAGCAGGTAATACCCCACATGGGCCTCCACGGTGTCGTCTTTGGCGCTGCTGGCCAAGGAGAGCACGGCGGAGCACACCGCCAGCTCCTTGCGGCCCGTGAGGCGGCTGACCTGGACCACTTTGCCCCGGTAATAGGAGCGGCTTTCGGCGTCCATCAGCAGATAGACCGGGTCCCGGGCCAGCTCGTCATGGACCAGGCTCATGCTTTCGCAGAGCTTGTGCCAGGGCAGGTTGGACACCACCCGCAAGGAGGTGATGGCATTGCCCACCCACAGCCGGTTCTCCGTCTGCCGGTCATGCTCCAACTGGGCCAGCCGCTGGGTCTGATGGTTCAGGGAGGCGATGTGCTTGTCCAGCCAGGCTACGGCGGCGGGCTCCTCGCTGGTGCGCAGAATGGAAAGGAGATGTTCCAAAAAGGTGGTGCTGTGCTTGTGGGTTTCAAAGAGGCGCATGGCGGCGGTTTCGTGCTTTTGCCGCAGCTCCTTGGCAAACAGGTCTGCGGCCCCAAACTCCTGCTGCTGCTGGGTGCACAGCAAAATCATCTCGTGGAGGATGCCCAGCAAGGCCGCCTTCAGGGCCAAGGGCAGGCAGTTGATCTCATTGACGGTCATGGGTTCCCGCTGCTGCCAAGCGGTGACGGCCTTGCGCAGGGACTCCACCTGGACGTCCCCGTTGCTGTGGCCCACCAATTCCTTGGCAAAGCGAAAGATCCGCACCTCCCCGCCGCTGTCCTTGGGCAGCAAGGGCGCGGCCTTCAGGTCCAGCTCCAAAGAGGCCGTCATTTCCTGCAGAAAGCGGCCATTGTCGCTGAGCCAGCTGGCGGCGGGCAAAAGCTCCTCCTGGGGGTAGCGGTTCAGCAGGCTGATGGAGCGCAAAATGGTCTGCTGCATCCGGGCAGGGACGCGGATGCGCCCCTGTCCCCGCTGGTTGCCACGGGTTGCCAAGGCGCCCATGTGGGCGATGAGCTCATCCTCCAGCAGCACATCCCGATAGGAAACCACCGGTTGCTTGCGTACGCCCCTGGCCAGCAGGAACAGGAGTGCCAGACCCAACCCCGAGACGATCCATTGCATTGCGCAAACCTCCGCTATTGTGTGCGGGTAGTGTGCGCAAAGGCCCGGCTTTGCATGCATGGCGCGAAGCCGGGAGATTCTTGACAAAGCGGCGCAAAAAAACGAGCCTCCTGGCGGAAGCTCGCCCTGGGAACAGGGTTCCCGTTATTCGATGGACACGAACATCAAAAGCTCGAAGCAGGGGTAGGAGGCGTTGGTCTCGTCCCCCTCGCTGGGCAAAGACATGCCCACGCAGGTGCCGTACATCCACACCTGCTGCCCCAGGGCAAAAGCGGGCTCCTCGCTGGAGGTGACCAGAATGATGCTGCTGTACTGGGAGCCCCGCCTGGTAAGGGCCATCTGGACGATGTACTCGTCCCCGGCCTTGGTCACGCTTAGCAGGTAGCACTTGTAGCCCATGATCCGGCCTTCGTAGCCCTCTATTTTCTTGATCAGCGTGGCGTACCCGGGCTTGATGGCCTGCTTTTTGAGCTCCTTGAGGATATCCGCCTGGGACCATTCCCGGGTGAAGCTGTGGGTGATGCGCCGGTCCGCCAGGCCCTTTTTGGAGAACACCAGCACCAGGTCATAGACGCCCTCGGTAGAGGTATCCAGCTCCAGCTTGAACTTGCCCGCGGCCGTCACCCTCTTGTTCATTACGGACTCGTTGTTCACAAAGACCTGGATGCTGGCCCCGGGCTCGGAGGTGCCCAGCAGCGTCAGCTCCGAGGTGGTCACCACCTGGGGCAGGGGGGTGGAGAGGTTCACGGTGAGCAGCGTGCGCTGGTAGGTGACGGGGAAAGCCAGCTCCTTCACATCCTCCCCCATGTATTCCCCGGTGAGGGTGATCATGAACACCCCTTCCTTGGGCAGCTTCACAGGCATCTTGAACTTCCCGGAGGCCCCCGTTTCCGCCTCCACCAAGGTGGGGTTGGGGGAGCTGAGGCCCATGATCACGGCGGTGAGCTTCACATCCTTGGCGGCTGTGCCCTCGATGGTGAATTCGGGGTTGTTGGTTTCGGCGGGGGGTTCCTTAGTGAGGTTGATTTTGGCGCTGGCGGAAGGAGGCAAGGGCAGAATCTCCGCAAAGGCGAAGCTCTCCCAAATTTTGTTCAGGGCGGTGTTATCCTTGTTGGTCAAAGAGCGGCCGTAGACCTTCATGTCAAAGGTGATCTCGTATCCGTTGCGGATGGTGCGGCGCATGAGCCCCCGGTGCAAAATCTCGCCCCCCTCCCGCTTGATGTAGCGCAGGATCAGGAAGCGGCCCTGGGATGTGTTTTTCCAGTCCGCGCTGGAAAAATCATACCCCTGGGCCTGAAAGTCGTTGTTGGGGTAGTGGGAGAGGCGGTAGGCCCCCCGGATGGTGTCCTCCTGCTCGTTCACGTCGAAGATGTTCAGGGCCTGTTCGGTCTGCAACGCGGTGAGCTCCATGCAAGCGTCATAGTCCGCCGTCCAGCACTGCAGCAAAACCCCCCGCTTGATGAAATCGTTGGAAACGTCCTCGATGGAAAGCCCCCGGGATTCCAGCCAGTCCGCGTTTTGGGGCAGGTTTTCCCCTGTGAGAACAACGTAGGTATCGGGAATCTCCACAGTGGCCTTAAGCGCGTCAAACACATGCGTCTGGGCCAGGGCCGCGCCCCATGCCAACGTCAAAAACAAGACCAGTACGCCGAAAAACAACTTTCGCATGGTGGCACCATCCTTTGTGGTCAAGGTCTGGGGTCCAAAGGATCCGCATGAACCATTCTTAGGCAATGCTACCATTCATTGTACCACACGGGATATTCCGGCGCAAGGCGATGGTGTAACATCTTCCCTGGCGGTGCTGTAGGGACGCCGCGGCTTGATGTTTTCCCGGCGGCGTGATATTATACACAAACCGGCGGGAACTACTGAAAGCAAGGAGCGTCAAAGGATCATGGATAAGATTTTGCTGATGCCCGTCACCAGGAAGCCCATAGACCCATTCCGTAAGCATAGGGAGGCGCGGGCATGAGGCATCAATACAAAACCAAGGGCACCTGTTCCAGCTCCATCGCCTTTGATTTGGAGGGGGACGTGGTGCGCAACGTGGTCTTTACCGACGGCTGCAACGGAAACCTCCAGGCCCTGGGCAGGCTGGTGGAGGGGCTCACCTTGGCCCAGGTGGAGGAGCGGCTCAGCGGCATCCAGTGCCATCCCCGCTCCACCTCCTGCGCGGACCAGCTGAGCCGGGCCCTGCGCAAGGCCTATGAGGAGGAACAGGCCCAGGCGGGCCCCAGGGGCTAAGGCAGGGCCCGGGCCCGGAAAAGGAGCGTGAATCCCCATGGAATCCCTTCCCAAGATCATCGTGGTGGCGGGCACCAACGCCTCGGGCAAGAGCGGCCTGGGGGTGGAGCTGGCCAAGCGCTACGGCGGGGAGATCATCTCCGCGGACTCCCGGCAGGTGTTCCAGGGCCTGGATTTGGGAAGCGGCAAGATCACCGCCCAGGAGATGCAAGGGGTACCCCACCACCTGCTGGACGTATGCCCGGCAGGGGCGTTCTTTTCCATGGCGGATTTTCAGCGCCTGGCCTACGAAGCCATCGATCATATCCTCTCCCGGGGCAAGCTGCCCTTTGTGGTGGGGGGCACGGGGCTGTACATCGCCTCGGTGGCGGAGGGGTATGAGCTGGCCGGCAGCGCGCCGGACCCGGCCTACCGCCGGGAGCTGGAGGCCCATTCCACCCAGGCGCTCTACGCCATGCTGCTGGACAAGCTCCCGGAAGCCCAGGTGGACCCCCACAACCGCAACCGGGTGATGCGGCTGTTGGAGCGCCTTCAGGACCAGGACTTCCGCCCCCAGGGGAAATCTCCCCGGTATCAGGCCCTGCGGCTGGGGATCACCTGGGAGCGGCCGGTGCTGGAGCGGCGCATTGCCCAGCGGCTCCAGGCCCGCTTTCAGGAGGGCATGCTCCAGGAGGTCCAGGGCTTGCTGGACGCCGGGGTCAGCCGGGAATTCCTCTACAAGCTGGGGCTGGAATACCGCTTTATCACCCAGTATCTTACCGGCGAAATAGAGAGCCGGGAGGAGATGGAACGGCTGCTGTTCATTGCCATCCGCCAGTTCGCCAAGCGGCAGATGACCTGGTTCCGCAAGGACCGGGAGATGCGCTGGCTGGACATGGACGCGGACCCCCTGGGGGAGGCCCGCGGCTATATCGACGCCTTTTTGGCGGCGGGAAACGGCTGTTTGCACAGGGGATGAACTGTGTTATAATGATTCTGTATGTGTCACACATCGGACGGAGGGCTGCCTATGATCTCGTGGAAGTCCAAAATGAATCATACCTTGCGCAAGCTATTGTGGGTGCTGCTGGACGTGGCCCTGATCAATTTGGCCATGATCCTGGCCCAGCAGCTGCGCTTTGATATCATCATTCCCCAGGAGTTTTTTCAGCGGTATGTGAACATCATGCCGGTGATGACCTTGCTGTGCGTGCTGTCCTTCTGGGGCTTTGGACTGTACCGGAACATGTGGCAGTACGCCTCGGCGGATTCGGTGGTGCAGATCGCCCTGTCCACGCTGGTGGGCGCTCTGGCCACCTACGGCTATTCCTTGGTCATGCGGGCCATCACCCAGCCGGAAAACCACCATATGCTGCACCGCACGGTGTATTTGCTGTTTTGGATCATGCTGACGCTGACCGTCGGGGGCTCCAGGCTGGCCTACCGGGTGCTTCGCACCAGCGCCAAGGCCCTTCGCCGGGGTGGACGGGCCGGCCGCAGGGCCATGATCATCGGCGCGGGCTGGGCAGGGGCCAACGTGGTGCGGGAGATGCAAAGCGGCCGCTACGGCAACGCCACCCCCATCGTGGTGGTGGACGACAACCCGGGCCGCACCGGAGCCAAGCTGAAGGGGGTCCCCGTGGTCGGCGGCACGGATAACATTTTGCGCCTGGCCTCGGATTATCAGATCGATGAGATCGTCATCGCCATCGCCACCCCCAGCGGGGAGCTGAAGCCTTTGGTGGAAAAGTGCCTGGCCACGGGCTGCCGGGTCCGGCGGGTGGCCGCCTTGCAAGAGGTGAACAGCAGCGACGGGGCCGCTGCCGCCGTGCGGGACATCAACATCGGAGACCTGCTGGGGCGGCCCGAGAAGCAGATGGACATGACCCAGGTGGCGGAGGTGTTTCAGGGAAAGACAGTGCTGATCACCGGGGGCGGCGGCTCCATCGGCGGGGAGCTGTGCAACCAGATTTTGGCCTTTCACCCGGAGAGGATCGTGCTGTACGACATCAGCGAAAACTACATGTACGATCTGTTTTTTCAGCTCCAGGAGCAGCACAAGCAGGACCTGCGGGACAAGCTGATCCTGCGGGTGGGTTCCGTGAGGGACGACCAGCGGCTGGGGGAGGTGTTCGGCGAGTTTTCCCCGGAGATCGTGCTCCATGCCGCCGCCCACAAGCATGTGCCCCTCATGGAGGATTGCCCCTCCCAGGCGGTGAAAAACAACGTTTTCGGCACGTACCTCACGGCCAAAACCGCCATGGAGCACGGGGTGAAGCGCTTTGTGCTCATCTCCACCGACAAGGCGGTGAACCCCACCAACGTGATGGGAGCCACCAAGCGCCTGGCGGAGATGATCATCGAAGCCCTGAACCAGCAGGGAAGGACGGAGTTCACCGCCGTGCGCTTTGGCAATGTGCTGGGCTCCCATGGCAGCGTGGTGCCGCTGTTTGAGCGGCAGATCCGGGCGGGAGGACCCATCACCCTCACCCATCCGGAGATTATCCGCTACTTCATGACCATCCCCGAGGCGGCGGCCTTGGTGCTCCAGGCCGCGTCCATCGCCAGGGGCGGCGAGCTCTTTGTGCTGGACATGGGCCAGCCGGTGAAGATTCGGGAGCTGGCGGAGAGGATGATTCAGCTCTACGCCTCCCAGGGGGAGCGGAAGATCGATATCGTCTATACCGGCCTGCGCCCCGGGGAGAAGCTCTACGAGGAATTGCTGATGGATGATGAGGGCATCGCCCGCACCGAGCGGGAGAAGATTTTCATCGCCAAGCCCGAGGTGGTGGCCATGGAGGACCTGGAGGCCATGCTGGGCACCTTGCAAGCCTGCCTGGACCAAAGCGGCGACATGCGGGCCTGCCTGCACTCGGTGCTGCCCGGCTTCCTGGAGCCGGAGGACGTGAACCGCAGGGCTCAGGAGGAGCACCGCCTGGACGCGGCGGCCTCCGGGTTCCCGGGAGCCTGAGCATGGCCACAACCGCGGAGCACGAGGCCTTTATGCGCATGGCCCTGGACATGGCCCGCCAGGGGCTGCAAATGGGGGAAATCCCCGTGGGGGCTGTGGTGGCGCGGCAGGGGCGGGTGCTTGCCAAGGCCTGTAACCGCAGGGAAACGGACCGGGATCCCACGGCCCACGCGGAGCTGCTGGCTCTCCGGGAGGCGGCCCGGGCCCTGGGCGGGCGCAGGCTGGAGGATTGCACTTTGTATGTGACCCTGGAGCCCTGCCCCATGTGCGCCGGGGCCATGGTGATGGCGTCCCTGGGCCGGTGCTATTTCGCCGCCTGGGATGAGCGCCAGGGCTGTGCCCAAAGCGTGTATGCCCTCACCCAGGACCCGGCCTTCTTCCACCGGCTTCCCTGCGTGGGAGGGCTGCTGGAGCGGGAGGCCCGGGAGCTGCTCCGGGATTTTTTTCAAGGCAAAAGGCCCGGGAAAGGCACAGGGGACGGCCGCGATCAGCCGGGGGATTCCCCCGGGGAGGGGGCCCTGTGGCCGCCTTACACTACTACCAAAGGAGAACCTTCGTGAGGATTGACACCATCGTAACGGACATGGACGACACCCTGTTCAAGGAGGAGGGGAAGCTCAGCGATTTCGCCCTGGAGGTGATGCGGGAATGCGGCCGCCGGGGGATTCGGGTCATCCCCAGCAGCGGGCGGGCTCAGGCCAGCATGGAGCCTTATATGCGCCAGATGGACACCGGCCTGCCCTACATCGCCTGCAACGGAGCCCAGATCGTGAACGCGGACCATACGCTGATGGAGGAGCTGGTATTGCCCGCCGCCCTGGCCCGGGAGCTCTGCGCCTTTTGGGAGGGGGAGGGCATCTACGTTCAGGCCTATCGGGGCGATGTCTTTTATTACAGCAAGGAGGGCGTCGCCAGCCGGGGTTACAAGCGGTCCTCGGGCATGACGGGGGTCGAGGTGGGGGATTTGGCGAGCTTTCTTACCTTTGATACCCCCAAGCTCCTGGCCATAGGCGAGCCGGAGGACATCGCCCGGCTGTACCGGCTCTCGCGGGAACGGTATGGAGAGCGGCTGATGTTTACCATCAGCAAGCCCTATTTTTGCGAAGCCACCCTTCCCGAGGCCACCAAGGGGGCGGCCCTGGCCTGGCTGGCCAAGCGCCTGGGCATTGTGCCGGAGCGGACCATGGTCTTTGGGGACAGCCTCAACGATTTGAGCATGCTGGCCTTTACCCCCCACAGCGTGGCCATGGGAAATGCCCGGGATGAGGTGAAAAAGGCAGCCCGCTTTATCTGCGGCCCCAACAGCCAGGACGGCATGGCGTTGTTTGTGAAGGAGCGGGTTCTGGACCCTCTCCCCTAAGGAGGAAGCATGTTCATTCGGTTTGAGGATTTTGTGGGCAAGCTGGAGCTAAGGGTGCTCAGCCCCACCAGCAAGGAAGAGATGGACATCCACACCGCGGATTTGAACCGTCCGGGGATGCAGTTCTGCGGGTTTTACGAGTATTTCGCCTTTGAGCGGCCCCAGGTCATCGGCAAGATGGAAATGACCTACCTGGAGTCTTTGGACGCTTCCGTCCGGGACGGGGTGCTGGAGCGGTTCATGAGCTACCAGCCCCCCTGCGTCATCGTCAGCTGGGAGATGGACCCGCCCCGGGAGCTGCTGGCCCAGGCCAGGGCCCATGATATCCCCGTGTTCCAAAGCAAGCTGAAAACCACCAAGTTCACCTCCCAGGCCATCTCGTACCTGAACCGCTGCCTGGCCCCCCATGTGACCCAGCATGGGGTGCTGGTGGACGTATACGGGGTGGGGGTGCTGCTGACCGGGGAGAGCGGGGTGGGCAAAAGCGAGGCGGCTTTGGAGCTGGTGAAGCGGGGCCACCAGCTGGTGGCGGACGACGTGGTGGACATCTGCCGCGTGGCGGACGACCGGCTCATCGGGGAAGCTCCGGAGATGGTGCGCCACTTCATGGAGATTCGCGGCATCGGCATCATCGACATCCGGGCCATGTACGGCGTGGGCTCCGTCATCATCAGCAAATCCATTGATTTGGTGATCCACATGGAGAAATGGGACTCCGCCAAGGAATATGACCGGCTGGGGCTGACGGAGGAAACCGTGGGCATTTTGGAGGTGGAGGTGCCCTACCAGATCATGCCGGTGCGGCCCGGCCGCAACCTGGCCATTATCATCGAGGTGGCGGCCCGGAATTTGGGCCTCAAGCGCCTGGGCTACAGCGCCGCCCACGAGCTGGACCGGCGGCTGAACGAAATGATCGCGCAAAGCAAGGGGAACGCATAATACCACGGGGGATGAAGGCATGGTATACGTAGGCATTGACGTGGGGGGCACCGGCATCAAGGCGGGCATTACGAACGAGGCGGGAACCATTCTGGCACAGGGGGAGGTTCCCACGCTGGTGGGCAGGCCCTACCAGGAGATCATCCGGGACATGGGGCATTGCGTGCTGGAGGTACTCCGGGAAAGCGGCTATGGGGAGGTGGACGTGGCCTCCATTGGGGTGGGCATTCCCGGCGTTGCGGACAACCGCGTCGGAGAGGTGATCTTCTGCACCAATATGGCGTGGAGTAACGTGCCCCTGCGGGACGAGCTGCAGAAGTACCTGAACAAGCCCGTGTACATCGACAACGACGCCAC
>JARKQO010000576.1 GCA_029974855.1 Eubacteriales bacterium | reverse complement strand
GACCCTACCAGGGCTGTCGCCCTGGACCCGCGCTTTGACTCTTTTTCACGTGGTTAAGGGAGGAATACCTGTGACCGTTCAGGCGTTTTGGAGCCAATTTTTGCGGGAGGCGGGGCTAAGCCCGGACACCCCGTATTACAGCTGCTTCTATTTCGGGGGAACGGAGAAACTGGCCAACGAATTGCTGCAATTGGTGCTGGCCGGCCAGAAGCGGGCCACCAGCAGCAGTTTGTGGGCCTATGAGCTGGAAGGGGAGAAGCTTCCCCAAGTGGGGGATTTGAGCATCGTCACCGATTGGGCGGGAACGCCCCGGTGCGTGATCCAGACCACCCGGATCACGGTGCTGCCCTTCCGGGAGATGACCTTTGAAATCTGCCGCCGGGAGGGAGAGGATGAGAACCTCCAGTCCTGGCGGGAGGGGCATATCCACTTTTTTACCCAGGATGGGGAGGAATTGGGGTATGCCTTTTCCGAGGATATGCCCGTGGTTTTTGAGGATTTCCAGATGCTGTATGCGCCGGGATGACACGAAAAATGTCTGGTGGCGCACAGCGCCGCCAGACACGAGTTCAGGGACCAAGTCCCTGACAATCTGAGCGCCGGGGAGCTTGCCCGGCGCGTTTTCTTATCTCCAACAACCCGGCCTGGAGCCACAGCCCCCTGATTGACACCCACCGGGCCAGCAGCCGCCGGGCCAGCAGCCCCCCGGCGCGCAGCCGCAGGGCTGTGAAACCCTTGTAATGGCCTGCGCCCAAATCTGGGGCGGGATGCTGGGGGTCATGATGCCGTTATAGCGGATTCTGACCACATCGCCGGCCCTGAACTGCCGCGCCATGTTTGTGTGCACATAAACTTCCTGGCCGGTGGCCATATCCCGGACCAAAAGCCCGTTGGCCTCCACGCGGATAACCGTTGCCGTCATGATCATGGGTAACCCTCCATTACGAATGGATCCGTTACAGCATATGAAAAACCATGCTGATGTGTGAAATCAAAAAACCCCGGCGGACAGAAGCATCCGCCGGGGCTTAGGGGGGAAGGAGCTGAGGCCGCTTTTTTCACAGGCTGTACAGGGCAAATCCCCCGCATTTATCCTTGCTTCTTTTCGTCCTTATAGCATAATCTCCAGGGGCTGCTGATAGCAAAAGCACCCCGTCTCATGGTCGTTGACCACGCCCACCGCCTGCAAATAGCTGTACAGCGTCACAGACCCCATATAGGCCATGCCGCGCTTTTTCAAATCCTTGGCCATGGCGTCGCTGAGGGCCGTGGCGGTGGGAAACTGATCCGTGGTGTTGGTGACGGTGCGGCCCCCGGTGAAGCTGTACAGGTACCTGGCAAAGGAGCCGAACTCCCGCTGAATCTCCAGAAAGCACCGGGCGTTCTGGATGGCCCCGCGAATCTTGCCCCGGCTGCGGATGATTCCCGCATCTCCCAGGAGGCTTTGGATTTTTTCCTCCCCATAGGCGGCGATTTTCACCGGGTCGAAGCCGTCAAAGGCCCGGCGGAAGTTCTCCCGCTTTTTCAGGATCAGGGCCCAGGAAAGCCCTGCCTGAAAGGCCTCCAGCAGCAGAAATTCATACAGCAGCGCCTCATCTGTGGTGGGCACCCCCCAGAGGGTGTCGTGGTAGCGCCGCATCTCTTCCCCCCTGGCCCAGCCGCAGCGGGGCTTATTGTCCTCCATCAAGCTCCCCCTCCCTGCCGCGCCTCCAGCGGCTTTTCATATACCGGGACAAGGTGCGCAAATCCGCCAGGATGCCGTCAAACAGCCGGCCCCGCACCGCGCTGACCAGAATCACCATGAGGACCGGGCCCAGAATCAGGCCCACCACCCCGGCCAGCTGCATGCCCGCGAACATGCCGATGAGGGACAGCAAGGGGGGCACCCCCAGGTTATTCCCCAGCAGCATGGGCTCCGTGCTCCGGCGGATCAGCTGGTATACCAAGTACAGCCCCAGCACGATCCAGCCGTTGCGGCTCTGGCCTACGATGAAGCTGACCACGGACCAGGGCAGGTACAAGGTGCCGCAGCCGAACTGGGGGATCAGCTCCAGCAGCGCGGCCACCACGCCGATGAGCATGCCGTATTCAAACCCGAAGGACTGGAAGCACACCCAGGACAGCAGCAGCGTGATCAGCGAGAACAGCACCTGCACCCGCAAATACCCCAGCAGGCCCTTCATGGCGGACTTGCGCAGCACCGAGATGTGCTCCCCCTCCCGGCCGTCGGTGCCGGTGGTGAGAAACCGGTGAATCTGGGGATACCGGGCGGTGATGAAGAAGATGCCCGGCACCAGAAAGCTCAGGTAAATCAAGGCATAGGGCAGCCGGGCCACAAAGGAGAGGGCCCCGTTGCCCAGGTCCCTCACCAAGGAGACACCCCCCTCGCTGAGGGTTTTCAGGGCGCTGTCCAAGGAGGAGCGGATGGCGTTGCCCACATCCTGGGGCATGGCCTGGGCCGCGTCCAGCACCCGGTTGGCTGCGGCCTGGAGAACCCCGGTAACGCTGCCCACGATGCCAGGGGCGTTTTGCACCACCTTGCTGAGCTGCACCACCAGAAAGGACACGGACCAGTACAGCAGCACAAAGGCAACCCCGCACACCAGCAGCACCCACAGGCCCACCGCCAGGCCGGGCCGCATCCGCAGCCTCTGCCGGGAAAAGCGGATGGCGGGCTGGAGGGCCGCAGCCACGGGGATGGCTACGAGAAAGGGGGAAAAGAGCCGCCAGAGCAGCGGCACCAGGGCCAGCAGCGCAAAGGCGGCCAGGAGGATCCATACCAGCCGGAGGGCAAGCCGCTCCGCGGCATACTTCACGGGAAGCGATGACTTCATGAGGGAGCCCCTTCTTGGTTTGGTCGGGCAAAAGCGGCGGAGGGCCGGGGGCGTTAGAACTTGCCCCCGCCGCCGCCGTGGCTGCTGCCGCTGCTGCCGGTGTGCACGCCGCTGCCGCCCCCAAAGCCGCCGCCTCCCAGGCCGCCCCCGGTGCGGTTGTCCGGCTTGCGGGTCTGGGTGGTGGTGGAGCGCAGGTATTGGTCGTCGGAATCGGTGAGCTCCATAGCGCTGTTGCTTTGCAGCTGGTAGCGGTAGGTGCTGCCCTTGAGCTGGTAGCGGCGGCTGGTGATCAGCGCGAAGAGGCCCCCCAACGCCGCGGCGATCAGCAGGCTGATCCCGATTTCGTTCACGGTCAGGGCCTTGTGCCGGGCGGTAAGCTGCTGCCCGGTGACCACATCATATTGGTATTGGCCCTCGGGGATGCCTGCCCTCACGTTCCGGGCCAGCGTAGAGAGCATCAGGGAAACGGCGTCGGCGTACCTTCCGGCCTTTAGGTCCGGTACCACGGCGCTGATGGCCCGGTCGATCCGCTCGTCCGTCATGATGTCGATCATCTTGCCGGTGGTGGACAGGTAATGGTCCCGATCGCCGACGGCCCCGTACATGTCGATGTAGTACAGCGCGCCGCTGTGCTCCTCATCCAGGCCAAAGCCGTATTTGTCGTAAAAGTCGTCCGCCACGGCCTGCACGCTTACGCCCTCATGGGGCTGGCGGGTGGTGACCAGCACAAAGTCCATCCCCGTATCCTTCTGGAACTGGGCGATGTCCGCCTCCAGGTCAGCTTCCTGGGCGGAGGTAAGCAGGTCCGCCTGGTCGAAAACCCGGCGGCCCGTATCGGCCCCAAGAGCCAGAGGGCACACTGCCCCCAGCAGCAAAATGGTCACCAGGAGAGCCGGCAGGATGTGCTTCCTTTTCATCATGGGACCCTCCTTCTTTAATACAGAAAATATCCGGCCAGGCACAGGGCCCCGAACACCAAAGCCGCGATGAAGGCGCTGGTGAAAAACAGCTTGCCCTTGTTGATGGGCAGCTTGCCGCAGACCTCCCCGGTATGGCCGTTCATGACGTAGTAATAGGGCTTCTTGTCCGCGCCGGAGCGGCGGGTATAGGTCAGCACCCAGGTGGGCAGCAGCAGGTATTGGGTTTTCATCCGGGTGATTTTGGCCGAGGTGGTGCCGCTGGAGGAATGGTAGTTCACGGTGCCCGCCAGCAGGGGCTTCACATAGCCCTCCAGCTCCCGCTGCACGTCCTGGGTGATGTCCTCCTTGTTCACGTTCCGGCGCTCCGCCACAAAGCCCGACAGATAGGCGCTGGAGAAGGGCTTTACCTCCGCAAGGGGGAAGGGGTGGATGCCGTCGGAAAGCTTGCGGTCGATGCTGGCAAGGGCCGGGCGCATCACGTTGTGAAAGGACAGGTTGGCCCGGCGGCGGAAGGCGTAGTGGTCGGTTTTGGTGATGGTGTACTTGGGCGTGTCCATCACGGACACGTTCTGGCCCTGGCCGGAATAGGAGGCGTCCATCTCGCATTCCGTCACAAAATGGGGGTAGTACACCCCGGACATGTTGCGGATCTCCTGCTTGGAGAAGAAATCCTTGGGCACAAAGCGCTTGGTTTTCACCCATTTCAGGAAGCTGTCCACCGCGGAATCCTTGGTGATGGCAAAGGGCAGCACCGCGTCCGGGGTCATGTCCGGGGTCAGCTTGCCCTGGAGCACCACGGGATTATGGCAATAATAGCAGTGGGTGGCCACGGTGGTGGCCTCGGTCATCACCTGGCTGCCGCAGCTGGGGCAGTGGTAGGCCACCTGCTCGCCCGCCTCCCCCTGGGCGGAAGCCTCCCCGGCATGGTCCTCATGGGCATGGGTATGACTTTCCTGGGCGGCCTCTTGGGCAGCCTCCTGAGCGTAAGCCTCGGCCTTGGGCAACAGGTCCTTTTCGGTGAACTGGGTTTTGCAGAAGGCACAGCGCCATTTTTGCAGATCCGGGGCATAGGATACAGGTCCGCCGCAGTTTGTGCATTTATAGGTCACGCCTGCCATGGGATCACCTCACGGTTGGTTTTCGGTTTGCGCGTCTTGCCAGCTTTTTCATTATACATGCCCCGCCCTCAAAAATCAACGGCAGGGATGACGGGGGGAGGAACGGCGGAGGGGGGACGCTGGGGTTCCACCCCAGACCCCGCCAGGGACTTCGCCCCTGGACCCACCTTTTGAATCATTCAAGTAACAAAACACCCACCCACCGATAAGACCGGTAGATGGGTGCTTTAGGATATGTTTTCAAAC
>JARKQO010000500.1 GCA_029974855.1 Eubacteriales bacterium | reverse complement strand
GCTTCCACCTTGAATTCACGAAGCAGCCGGTCCACGATGATCTCCAGATGGAGCTCGCCCATGCCCGCGATGATGGTCTGGCCGGTCTGGGGATCGGTATAGGTCTTGAAGGTGGGGTCTTCCTCCGCCAGCTTCACCAGCGCCATGGTCATCTTGTCCTGGCCGGCCTTGGTCTTGGGCTCGATGGCCACCTGGATCACCGGGTCGGGGAATTCCATGGACTCCAGGATGATGGGCTTTTTCTCGTCGCAGAGGGTATCGGCGGTGGTGGTGTCCTTCAGGCCCACGATGCCGCAGATTTCGCCCGCGTAGACGGCGGGGACCTCCTCCCGGTGGTTGGCGTGCATCATCAGCAGCCTGCCGATGCGCTCCCGCTTGCCCTTGGTGGAGTTGAAGGCGTAGCTCCCGGCGTCCAGCTTGCCGCTGTACACCCGGCAGAAGGCCAGGCGGCCCACAAAGGGGTCCGTCATGATCTTGAAGGCCAAAGCGGAAAGGGGCTCCGAATCGGAGGACAGCCGCTCCAGGATTTGGCCGGGGTGGTCCGGGTCTTCGCCGGTGACAGGGGGGATGTCCAGGGGAGAGGGCATGTAGTCCACCACCGCGTCCAGAAGGGGCTGAACGCCCTTGTTGCGGTAGGAGGTGCCACACAGCACCGGGATCATGGAGCAGGCGATGGTGGCCTTGCGCAGGGCCGCGTTGATCTCTTCCAGGGACAGTTCCTGTCCGTCAAGAAACTTCTCCAGGAGTTCCTCGTCCTGTTCGGCGATGGCTTCGATGAGGATCTGGCGGTATTCCTCCGCCTGGGGCCTCAGGGCCTCGGGGATCTCCTCCTCGCGCACATCCTTGCCTTCGTCGTCGTAGTAGACTTCGGCCTTCATGCGAACCAGATCGATAATGCCTTTGAAGTCGCCCTCCAGGCCGATAGGCAGCTGGATGGGCACGGCGTTGGCGTTGAGGCGGTCCTTCATCATGCTCACCACGCGGAAGAAATCCGCGCCGGTGATGTCCATCTTGTTGACATACGCCATCCGGGGGACATGATATTTGTTGGCCTGGCGCCAGACGGTCTCGCTCTGAGGCTCCACGCCGCCCTTGGCGCAGAACACCGCCACGGCGCCATCCAGCACCCGCAGGCTGCGCTCCACCTCCACGGTGAAGTCCACGTGGCCGGGGGTGTCGATGATGTTGATGCGGTGCTCCTTCCATTGACAGGTGGTGGCAGCGGAGGTAATGGTGATGCCGCGCTCCTGCTCCTGCTCCATCCAGTCCATGGTAGCCGAGCCTTCATGCACTTCACCCAAGCGGTGCGTACGCCCCGTGTAAAACAGGATGCGTTCGGTTGTGGTGGTTTTGCCTGCGTCGATATGGGCCATGATACCGATATTGCGCACCTTTTCCAAGGGGTGACTTCTGGGCATAGGGGATGGGTCTCCTTTCGAATGCGCTGGCGTAAGGGGAAATGGCGCCGGGGGCGGGGAAGCCCCTTACCAGCGGTAGTGGGCGAAAGCCTTGTTGGCCTCGGCCATACGGTGCATTTCTTCCTTGCGCTTCACAGCGGAGCCAGTGTTATTGGCCGCGTCCATCAGTTCGCCGGCCAGGCGCTCGGCCATGGTCTTTTCACCGCGCTTGCGGCTGAAATCCACCAGCCAGCGCAGACCAAGGGTCTGGCGGCGTTCGGGGCGGATCTCGATGGGCACCTGGTAGGTGGCGCCGCCGACCCGGCGGGCCTTTACTTCCAGCTGCGGGGACACATTGGCCAAAGCGGCTGTGAACACCTCGTTGGCGTCCTTGCCGGTTTTTTGGGAAATGGTTTCAAAGGCTGAATAGCAGATGCGCTGGGCTGTGCCGCGCTTGCCGTCCAGCATGATCTGGTTGATGAGCTTGGTGACAACCGTGGTCCCGTGTACGGGATCCGGCAATACCTCACGCTTGGGAATAAATCCGCGACGGGGCATGATGTTCCCTCCTTATGTCAGGCGGGCCAGGGCCCGGCTGCTGGGTTCCATGGCGCGGCTGTGCCAACAGTCCATGGAGAAAAGCTGCGTTTTTTGCCTCGCGCTGCTGTGCTGCTTCTGACGGCCTTCAGCATCGACCGCTCCGGACTACCGGAAAGTCACGCGGTGTGCGGGGGTTTGCGGCGCTTCGATTCTCACGCGCAAGGGCCCCGCGCCTGCGCCCACTTCAAAGGGGTGCAAACGGCGGCACGAAGGGCGGCTTACTTCTTGGGCCGCTTGGCGCCATACAGGGAACGGCCCTGCATCCGCTTGGCCACGCCTGCGGTATCCAGAGCGCCGCGGATGATGTGATAGCGAACGCCGGGCAAATCCCGCACACGGCCGCCGCGGATCAACACCACGCTGTGCTCCTGCAGATTGTGACCAATGCCCGGGATGTAGCACGTACCCTCGATGAGGTTCGTCAGACGGATACGCGCGATCTTCCGCAGGGCGGAGTTGGGCTTTTTGGGGGTGGTGGTCTTCACGCTGAGGCAGACGCCGCGTTTTTGCGGGCAGCCTTGCAGAATGGGAGCCGTAGACCGGCCTTCCACCTTTTGCCGTCCCTTGCGGATCAATTGATTGATCGTGGGCATGGAAACACCTCCGGAAATAATATCTATAAACACTCCGCAACCCTCGGAGTCCTATAGGCGATTGGTTACACGGGCTCCTTCAGCAGCGCGGCGGCGGCGGTATCCACCCCTACCTGGCACAGCTTGCCCAGCTCCCGCATGCTGTCCAATACCTTGACGGGCACCCGGCGCTCCTGGCACAGGGCCTGGACCCGGCGGTAGAGAAAGTCGTCCGCGTCCTTGCAGAGGAACACGCAGGCGGCCTTGCCGCCCTCCACAGCCCGAAGGACCTGCTTGGTACCCACCACCCGCCGCTGGGGTTGGCGCAAATCCTGCTCCATGGGAAGTCCCTCCTTGCCGGGGCGAAACGTTTTTGTGGTTTCTTTGGATCTTGTCCGGAAAAAAGCACACAAAAACAGAGATACTGGGCAACTATAGCATCATATCACGCCAACAATGGCGTGTCAATCATTTTTTGAGAGGAGGATGGGGTTTGGAGGCGTTGGGCGAGCTCCGGGAGGCTGCCGGATTTTCCGGGATGAGAAAAAAGAAGCATAGGCCCGCGCGGAGCGGCGCCTATGCTGCCTTGTGAGAATACCTCAAACGCTGAAACCGGCTTCAATAGCCGGACAGGGCGGAGCAGCTGCTCAAAATAACCCCGACCACATAGAGGCCAAATCCGATCCATGCCCACTTTGCGCATTTGGCCGCATCCTCGGGATTGGTATCCTTCTTCACCGCCCACAGAATCCATCCTACCACCGGAAAGAAAAAGCTAAGCGCCGCCATGGTTTCTTCTCCTTTGTACTGGAAGATTTTTCCCATTGTACCACGGATTCCCTGGCCTGTAAAGCAAGGGTGGCAGGCCCTGCCTACCCTGGGAAGCGGAAGCTTCCTTAAGCTTCCTTGCCGCCCCTGCGCCGGGGCGGGCGACGCGGTGAAAGGGCCGGTGCCGGCAGGGGGCGGGGAAGGTCATGCAGAGGTCGGGGAGGGTCAGGCAAAAGCCGGTCATGTCCTGTCCGGTCGTCCGGCCACGCCCGGGAACAAGCCCGGCAATTCCCGGAGCCTTTCAATGGTCACATCCGCCTCATACTCGCCGGAGCGCGGTTCCTGGCAGGCCGCGTGCCCTTGTTTGACTCGCACGGTTTTCATTCCCAGGCGCTTTGCCGGGTAAATGTCATTGTCGGGGCGGTCCCCTATCATCGCCGCCTCTTCCGGCTGGCAGCCCGCCTGTTGCAAGGCCAGTTGAAAAATCCGGGGGTCGGGCTTGGCCAATCCCGCTTCTGCCGAAGCCACGATGATCTCGAAATACCGGCGGAGTCCATAGCCCTCCAGGCGCGACACCGCCCCAGGCTTCTGGTTCGCGATAATCCCCAGATGGTACGCTGGAGATAGCCGCTCCAACACAGCCTTTGCTTCAGGATAAGGCTTGTCTAATTCGCAGGGGTAGAGGTGGCTGGTGCTGGTTCCGGTGAAGCCGTAGGGCTTTAGCTGGCCGGCCACGGTGGGCTCGTATCGCGCCATGCCGGCGTGGTATTCCTTTTGGATATCATCCGCTGTGAGACCGCCGTTTGTCAAGGCGGCGGCGTTGGCAAACCACCTTTGATAGGAGTCGGTTTCGTCCAGCAGCGTGCTGCCCATATCGAAGAATATCCAGCGAATTCCCTCAAACATTTCTGTTCCTTTCGGTCCGAAAACATCATAAGTGGCTATGCTTTGCCCCTACCCCCGGACTTCCTTCTCCACCCAGGCCTTCCAAACCGCCTCGTCGGCCCCCACGGTGATCTGGCTGCCGTTGCGCACGATGGGGCTCACCAAGGCGGAGGGGTCCTGCTCCAGCTCCGAGAGAATCAGGCTGTCGATGGTCATGTGAGCCACTGGGCGCTCCAAGGCCTTCCTGCCCTCCCGGTCCACCAAGGCCCGGGCCCCGGCCGCCTTGGCAAAGAGCTGGAGCTCCCGGGAGCCCAGCCTGTGCTTTTTCAGGTCCAAAAGCTGGTAGGGGATGCGCCGCTCCTTGAAGAAGCGCTCGGCCTTCAGCACGTCGGGGTTCTTCTTGTTCACATAGATCTGGATGTTCATGTCCCCTCCCCATTTTTGACCAGCTTTTTGCGGATGTCCTGACCGATGAAGGTCAGCCGGCGGCAATCCCGCCCGTCCAGCAAGCGGGAGGCGATGCGCTCCGTATAGCGTTCCTTCAGCTCCGACAGGCTTAAATTGGTGCTGATCACCGTATGCCGCCCGGCCATCTGCCGCTCGTTGAGCAAATTGAACAGCTGGGTTACGGTGATGTTGTTCATCAGGGGCTCGGTGCCCAGATCGTCCAGGAGCAGCAGAGGCGTGCGCATCATGTCCGCCATGGGCTCCGGGTCGTTGTCCATGTAGGACCGGCGGGCGCTTTCAAAGAAGCGGTAGGCGCTCAGGTACAGGGGCAGAATACCCCGCTGGACCAGCCTTCGGGCCATGGCCTGAAGCAGGTAGGTCTTGCCCAGGCCGCTTTGGCCGATCAGCAGTAAATCCCGCACCGGGGTGTCCGGGAAGCTGTCGGCGTATTCCTGGGCGATGTTGCGGTTTTTCAGCATCATCTGCCGCTGGCTCACCCCGTAGGGGGCCATGGGCTCCTGGGAGAAGAGGCTCTCGTCAAAAGCCTCAAAGCTTTGGGGCCGGGCCGGGCTCAGGCCCAGCTCCGCCAGCATGCGCCGGTTCAGCTCCTGCTCAAAGCAGGCGCACATCCGGCGGGAGGGCTCGTAGAGGTAGCCCTCGTCCCGGCAGGCGGAACAGGTGAACACCGGCTGCAGGCGCTCCGAGCTTTGCCCCCCGGCCTGTAAGGCGGCGGCGATCTTTTCATTAAACAGGGCCATGGCCTGGGACAGGGAGGCGTTGGCCTGGGGGTTTTTCTGGGTGGCCAGAATGCCCCGGCGGATGCCGGTCATCAAAGCGTCCTTGCGGGCGGCCAGCAGCTCTTGCAGGCCCGGGCACTGGCCGCAGGCCTCCTGGACCCGCTCCTCATAGATCCGCTGGTTGTCCTCCCGGCGCAGGGCGTATTCCTGTTGCATGGCCAGGACGATCTGATCCCTTGTCATAGCTTTCGCGCCTCCTCCAATTCCGCCGCACTGGGGCCGTCATACTCGGCGGGGTCGTAGGCCCTTTGCTGGTATTGCTGCTCGATGACCTGCTTGGGCCCGGGGCTCTTGCTCCCAGCCCCGCTTCGGGCCGCGGCGGCGGCCTCCTGGTGGCCCGCGTTCTCCGCCTGGGCCTGGGCCAGGGTGGTGATACCCTTGTCCCTCCAGGCGGCCAGCACCTTGTCCATGAACAGCAGGGGCTTGTCCGTGTTCTTGGCCAAAGCCGCCGCCGCCTGGAGCAGGGGTTCCCCAAAGCCCCAGTCCTGCTGCCATTTTTGGAGCAGCTCCCGGTCGCTGAGGCGCGGGGCCGCCTCCCGTCCGGCGCTTTGGTACAGGGCCTTCAGCAGCGCGTTTTGCCGCTGCACCGTCTGGAGGTGGTCCCGGACCTCCTGGGAGGTGGACAGGCCCTTGTCCTTCCAGGCGGCCAGCAGCTCCATCACCGCGTCCAGGGAATGGCCGCCCCGGCGCTGGCCCACGGCCTGGGCCGCCAGCAGCACCACCTCATGGCCGCCGTATTGGAGCATATCCTGGTACACCAGCCGCTTGCCCTGGTCGATCACCGTGGACTTGACGCCGCAGGCCGTCAGCATCTCCCGGACCAGGCGGGTCTCCTCCTTCTCGTCCAGCAGTTGCCTTTCCACCTGAACGGCGCTGAGGCGGACACCGCCGCTGCGGGTGCGCACCCCCTCCAAAATCCGGTCCAGGTATTTGAAGCTGGGGTCGCCGCTGGTCATCTCCGAGCAGGCGCTTTCAATGGCCTTGGGGGCAAAGCCCCACTCCCCGGTCCATTTCACATACAAATCGGTTTCGTCCAGGCTGGGGTCCCGGTACTTGCCCATGCGCCGCAGCACCTTGCGGGTGCCCTTCCAGGCCGCCTCGGAGCGGGAGAAGAGCTGCTCCGCCGCCTCGATGCTGCGAACCTGCTGCTGGCATAGCTCCAGGGCCAGCTTTTGGCCCTCCTTGAAGCCGAACTGCACCCCCCGGGTGCTTACCAGGTGCTGTACCATCATCAGCACGATCTCCCGGGGCAGGCCCAGCTGCTCCACCCACTCGTAGGCCAGAACGGTTTCGTTGCCGTGGAGCTTGCGCCGCTCCCCGAAGATGGCATACAGGGCCTGGGCGAACTCCATATAGGCGTCGTCCTGGGGGGAGCACTGGCGGCTGATGAGGGTTTGCTGCACGCTTTGGTAGCGGTACTGGGGGGGGCTGTCCTGAACGCGGCTCACCAGGCGGCAGCGTTCCCAGTAGCGGAAGGCCTGGGCCACGTCGCTTTCCTCCATGGACAGGGCCTTGGCCACATCCGCCAGGGTGAGGCTGTCCCCCATGGCGGTGGTCTGGGCGTACATGAGGCCATACAAATAGACCTTCACATAGCCCTCCGGGGCCGCGGGCATGTATTCGCACAAAAAGGCGTTGGGAAGGGCCGTGACCTCCCAGAGCATGGCGCTTTGATCGCTTTGAAACAGCGGCAAACCATTCACCTCGTTTATGATGGGTCTCATGGGAAAGTATATCATATTCTTTCCCCGGGCTCCACTCCCCCGGGGAAAAAGGCCGGGGCGGAGGAAGGGGCTGGGGATTATTGGCGGGCATTGACAAAAAAGGGTATATCTGGAATAATACAAACGATTACACAGGTTGAGATTGCTTCGCATGGGAAGGCACGAAGGGTATTGGGAATCATCCCCAGCCATCTCAAAGGCCAAGGGAAGGGAGCATTGCCAAAGATGAAGTACCTGGTAGGGAGCACCGGCTTTGTGGGCTCCAACCTGGCCGGCAGCACGCATTTTGACGGGCGGTTCCATTCCACGGACGTGGAGCGGGCCTATGGAGCCCGGCCCGAGTTGCTGGTGTACGCGGGGCTTAGCGCGGAAAAATACCTGGCAAACCACGAGCCCGGGCAGGATATGGCCAAAATCCACCAGGCTTTTGAGAATATGGTGAAGATCGATCCCTCCAAGCCGGTGCTGATCTCCACGGTGGATGTGTATGCCCGCCCTGTGGATGTGGACGAGGGCATGCCCGTGGATCCTGGGAATCTCCAGGCCTATGGCCTGAACCGCTACCGCTTGGAAGAAATGGTCCGGGCCCGGTGGCCCCAGGCGCTGATTGTTCGGCTTCCGGGGCTGTACGGCGAAAATTTGAAGAAAAACTTTCTCTTTGACCTCATCCACCGCATTCCCACCATGCTGAAGCCGGAGCAGTTCCAGCTGCTTCGACCCCTGTCCCCGCTGATGGAGGAGTGTTATGCCCTGGGGGAAAACGGCTTTTACAGGGTCAAGCCCCTCCCCCGGGAACAGCGCCGCCAGCTGCGGGCCTTCTTTTTGGAAGCTCCCTTCAGCGCGCTGCACTTTACCGACAGCCGTGCCGTGTACCAAATGTATCCGTTGCGCTTCCTGTGGCGGCATATTTCCGCCGCCCTGGAGCAGGGCTTAGGGTTATTAAACATCGCCGTGGAGCCCATACCGGCCCAGGAAATCTATCAGGCCATAGAGCATAAGCCCTTCCAAAACGAGCTAAGCGCAAGCCCTGCCCACTACCGCATGAAGAGCCTGTATGCCTCCCAAATGGGCGGAGAAAACGGCTATCTTTTCGGCAAGGCTTTTTTGCTGGAGGATATCGCCGCCTTTGTGCAGAGGGAAAGGCAAAAGCTGGAAGCCTGCGAGGGAGAAAAATGAAACTGTCCATTTCTAACATCGCGTTTCAGGAGGAAGAAGCGGAAATCGTGTATCAGCGCATGGGGGAGCTGGGCTTTTCCGGCCTGGAGATCGCCCCGACCCGCTGGTTCCCGGAGGCCCCCTATACCCGTCTGGCTGAAGCCGCAAGGAAGGCGGAAGCCCTGAAGGAGCAATTCGGCTTTTCCATTTCTTCCATGCAATCCATCTGGTTCCAAAGGACGGAGCGGCTTTTTGGCAGGTTGGAAGAGCGCCGGGCCCTTTTGGCGTATACCCGGCAGGCCATCGACTTTGCCCGGGCGGTCCATTGCCCCAATCTGGTGTTGGGCTGTCCCCGGAACCGGAATGTGCCGGAGGAGGGAAACAGGGAGGCGGGCCCGGCCTTCCTGCGGGAATGCGGCGAATATGCCCTGCAGCGGGGCGCCGTTTTGGCCATAGAACCCAACCCTCCCATCTACCACACCAACTACATCAACCGCACCCAGGAGGCTTTTTCCTTGGCCCAGCAGGTGGACCATCCCGGGTTCCGGGTCAATGTGGATATGGGAACGATGCTGTATTATGGCGAATCCGTTTCCCTCATTGAGGCCCATCTGCCTTTGGTGAGCCATGTCCATCTCAGCGAGCCCAATCTGGTGAGGCCCCGGCACCTTTCCCTGGCCCGGGACATGATGGAAATGCTGCGTCAAAACGGCTATGGGGGATACCTGTCCATTGAGATGGGAAGCGCCTGCGAGCTCAGCGAGGTGATGGAGACCCTGGAAGCGGTCGCAGCCCTGTCAAAGGAAGTCAGGCCATCATGAGGTACGATACAATCATCATCGGGGCCGGGCTGTACGGGCTGTACGCCGCCCTGTTCTGCGCCAGGGAGCGCCAGCATGTGCTGGTGCTGGAACAGGATGGGGAAGCCTTCAGCCGCGCCTCCTATATCAATCAGGCCCGGGTACATATGGGGTACCATTATCCCCGGTCCTATTCCACGGCCATGAAATCCGCCCACTACTTTCAGCGCTTTATGGAGGATTACGGGTTTTGCGTCCATACGGCCTTTGACCAGGTCTATGCCATCAGCGCCAATTATTCCTGGACCAATGCCCCGCAGTTTCAGCGGTTTTGCCAGGCGGCGGGCATCCGCTGCGACGGGGTGGACCCCCGGCGGTACTTTCGCAAGGGCATGTGCGACGGCGCGTTTCTGACCACCGAATATGCCTATGACGCCAAAATCCTGAGGGAGCATTTCCTCCGGGAATTGGCCGCCTATCCGGAGGTGACCCTCCGGTATCAGGCGGGGGTCACGGCGATCCAGCGCCAGGATGAGGTATACCGGGTGTTTCAGGGGGACCGGTTCGATGAGGCGCCCTTTGTGATGAACGCCACCTATGCTTCCACCAATCAGATCAATGCGATGCTGGGGTTTGAACCCTTCCGCATCAAGTATGAGCTCTGCGAGATCATCCTGTGTGAAGTAACGCCGGCCCTGCGCTCCATAGGCCTGACGGTGATGGACGGGCCGTTTTTCTCCATCATGCCCTTTGGGAAGACGGCCTACCATTCCTTGACAGCCGTAAGCTTCACGCCCCATCGGACCAGCTCTGAAAGCCAGCCCACCTTTTCCTGCCAGCAGCGCTGCCCGCCGGGCTTTTGCACGCCCGGGTCCCTGGGCAACTGCAACTACTGCCCGGCTCAGCCCCCAAGCGTATGGCCCCATATGTCCGCCTTGGCCCGGAAATATATGCGGGAGGAGCTGGGCTTCTCCTATGTGGGCTCTTTGTTCTCCATGAAGCCCATCCTGAAGGCTTCGGAGGTGGACGATTCCAGGCCCACGGTGATCCGCGCCTTCTCCACAGGGCCCGCCTTCGTCAGCGTTCTTTCGGGGAAAATCAATACAGTATATGATTTGGATGAGGTTTTGAGCCATGAGTAGCCCATTGAAGGAAAGCAGCTTCGTATCCGCCGTGGTGTATCTTCATAACTGCGCCGGGGAGATCACGGCGTTTTTGCGGAGCCTCTACGCCATGCTGGAGAAGAATTTCCAGCATTTCGAGATCATCTGCGTGGACGACGGCTGCACCGACGGCACCTGCGACGCGGTACGGAGCCTTGCCCATATAGTGGAAAGCGCCCAATTGTACCTGGTGCGCCTGAGCAGCTACCAGGGGCTGGAAAAGGCGATGCTGGCGGGCTGCGATTATGCCATCGGGGATTATGTGATGGAGTTTGATTCCTGCCAGATGGATTATGACCCCCAGCTGATCCTGGAGGTGTACCAGCGGGTGCTGAAGGGCTTTGATATCGTCAACGCCGCCCCCAGGCAGGGCTCCCACCGTTCCAGCCGCCTGTTTTACAGGCTGTTCAACCGTTTTTCCGCCTCGCCCCACAAGCTGGAAACCAACCGCTTCCGGATCGTTTCCCGGCGGGCCCTGAACCGGATTCATGATGAAAACGGGATGATCCTCTACCGTAAAATCGCCTATGCCACCTGCGGCCTTGGGAATGATACCCTCTACTACCAGCCTCTTTCCTTGCCGAGCCGCTTTGATCAAGCCACAAAGGACTACCGCTGGTCCACAGCCATGGACTCCATGATCGTTTTTACGGATTTCGCCTATCGGCTCAGCATGTTCTTTTCCGCCGTGATGGCCGTGGCCGCCTTCGCAGCCTTTGTCTATACGGTGGTCATCTACTTTACGGGCCAGCCCATCGCGGGCTGGACCACCACCATGCTGCTGCTGTCCACAGGGCTTACGGGCATCTTCATCGTGCTTAGCTTCCTGGTGAAATACATCTCCATTGTCATCCGCTTGCAGGTGAAGGAAAAGGAATACGCCGTTTCCTCGGTGGAGAAGATCCTTCGGCCATAGCCAACGGAAGGAGCCATGCAGATGCAGTATGCTTCCACCCCCGGGGTGCCGGCTTTTGAAGCCCATGTGTACCGTGAAAAAGCCAGCGAGTATTGCGTGCTCATCCCCATCCTGAACGAAGCGGACCGGATCATCCGGGAACTGCGGCGCGCCCAGGAGCGGGATATCCCCGCCCGGTATGATATCATCCTCTGCGATGGGGACTCCACGGACGGCTGCACGGAGGAAAGCCGCCTGCGGGCCTTGGGCGTGAACGCGCTGCTCGTCAAGAAAGGGCCCGGAAAGCAGGGGACGCAGCTGCGCATGGGCTTTTGGTGGGCCTTGGACCGGGGCTACCGGGGCTTTATCACCATCGACGGCAACGATAAGGACAGCATCCAGGACATTCCCCGCTTTGTGGCAAAGCTGGAGGAGGGCTATGATTTTGTCCAGGGTTCCCGCTTTCTCAAGGGCGGGCGGGCCCTTCATACCCCCCCGGCGCGCTACCTTGCCCTGCGGCTTTTGCACGCCCCGGTCATCAGCCTTACCGCCGGGCACTGGTTCACCGACACCACCAATGCCTACCGGGCTTATTCCCGCCGGTATCTGGAGCACCCCCAGGTGCGGGTCCTTCGGGATGTTTTTGCCACCTATGAGCTGCTGGCCTATTTGTCCGTGCGGGCCACCCAGCTGGGCATGAAGGCCTGCGAGGTGCCGGTGGCCAGGGCGTATCCCAAGGGGGAAAAAACACCCACGAAAATTAGCCCCTTCAAAGGAAACCTCTTGTTGTTCAAGATATTGCTGCTCAATTTGTTTGGGAAATACAATCCGTAAAACGGCCCGATCCCATACACAGCCTTGAGGGAGGAACCACAATGGAAGCCATGGGGAAAAAACGCGGGAAGCTTATCAGCGCGGTGGTACTGTTCGTTCTTGTTCTGGCCATGACGGCCCAGTTCCATACCAATTTTCTGATGCCGGCCCAGAATCCTCTTTTCAATCCCTTTCAGGCTGACAGCGAGGATATTGTGATCGACAAAATCCTCCAGGACAGGTTTGACACCCAAAAACCCGAGGATGCAGGCTATGGGCTGGGCACATACCACAACAGCATGGGCTTTCAGGGACATGTCTTTTCATTTTTATATAACACCCTGGGGCTCCACAATTTTGATCTTTTGAACTTGCTTTGCTGCGTTGCCCTTGCCCTGACCCTTGTGGGCATCAGCCATTCCCTTTCCAAGCTGTATTCCCTGCTGCTGGGCCTTGTGTTTTACGCCGCTACCCTCCTGTCCCCATGGGTCACCGCCATGGCCAGAAACCTGTATTGGGTGGAATACTTGCTGTTCTTGCCGGCTCTGTTTTCCATGCTGACCGTGCTTTGGGTCAAGGAGGGCAAGCCCTATTGGTGGTGCGGCGTCCTTCTCACGTTTTTGGGCTCCTGGGCCAAATCCTTGTCAGGGTACGAGTTTTTATCCTCCGTGCTGATGTTTGCGGTTGCCTTTCCTTGCGCGGCATTCTTATGCGAAAAAGAAAAAGCCGCCAAAAAGCGATGGTTCTGGGTCACCGCGATGCTGGCCGGCGCTTTGCTTCTGGGCTTTGCCGCCGCGCTGATCCCCCATGCCCTTCTGCGAGGGAATGGCTCCGTTGCCACCGGCCTGATGCAAATCTGGCAACAGGATTTCAGGAGGAGGGCCCTTGGGGGAGACGTGGGAAACTTTGAGTCCGTCTATCATCCCTCCTTGCTGGCCAGCCCGCTGGATGTGCTGTATATGTACTTCTATAATTACTATCCCAATGTGGTGCTCGGCATTGCGGGAGAACTGTTTCCGGCTTTGGTTCTCCTGTCTGTCTGCGTCCTCATCCGCCGTTCCGTCAGCGAGAAGCGCCTCGTGACGCAAAGAAACTGCCTCTGGCTTCTGCTGTTTTTGAGCCCCCTGTCCTGGTTTATCTTGGGGAAATCCCATTCCTATATTCATACCCATATCAATTTTGTGGTATGGTATATTGGCTTTGTTCCCTATTGCCTTTACGTCATCGCGGAGGAGATCCTGTCTTTTGTCAAAGCGGGTCCGCTGAGGGATAAGCTGAAAAGCGGCATTCCCGCCTGGTCTGCCAAGCAGCTCCTGGCGGTGTGCCTGGCAGTGCCTGCCATTCTGGGCCTGAGCATGGCCAGCCAGAAAATCGTAACCGCATGGAACGAAGCCAGCAAACTGGACAAGCTGGCAACGGCAGGCTCTTTGCTGTATGAGGAGAAGGGGGTCCAGATCTACCGCTATGATAACGCGCTGTATTATGTGATGGACCGGGATACCTTCCGTAACGAGGTGATCCTTCTGCATATCTATCCCGCCGCCAAGGACGATGTGCTCAAGGAAAACCAAGCCAGAGGAATCGAATTCAACGGCTACAGCTTTGCCTACCGGGAAAGAAGGATTCGTCTGCCCTTCTGGGCGGCCGAAACCAAGGATGTGATGAAAATCGGATTGCCGGCCTATGAAATCGGCACGGTCTATACCGGCCAAAGGGACCTTTGGGAAACAACGTTTTAACAGGGCTCCCCCGGTAAGGACGGGGAGCGCTTTTTGCCGGGAACCGGGCGGAAGCAGAAACCTTCTTGTGGGACACCGCCCCAAAATATGATATACTAGGCCATGGAACTTTTGCCCAAGGAGGGACCCCATGGCCTTTGCCCATTTGCATCTGCACACGGAGTACAGCCTGCTGGACGGCGCCTGCCGCATCAAGCCCTTGGTGACCCGGCTGAAGGAGCTGGGCTTTGCCCACTGCGCCGTGACGGACCACGGGGTCATGTACGGCGCGGTGGATTTCTATTCCGCTTGCAAGGACGCCGGCATCCACCCGGTGATCGGCTGCGAGGTGTACATCTGCCCGGACCGCTTTGATAAGCAGAGCGTGTCCCGGGAATACAGCCATTTGATCTTGCTCTGTGAAAACCAGGAGGGCTACCGCAACCTCACCAAGCTGGTGAGCGCGGGCTTTACCGAGGGCTTTTACTACCGCCCCCGGATCGATTACGGCCTGCTGCGGCAGCACCACGAGGGCCTCATCGGCCTCAGCGCGTGCCTCAGCGGGGATTTGCCCAAGCTGATCCTCCAGGGCCGCCTGGAGGAGGCCAAGGCCTATGCCCTGGAGATGGAGGGGCTGTTTGGCAAGGGCAGCTTCTTCATCGAGCTGATGGACCACGGCATTCAGGAGCAGGCCCTGGTCCTGAAGGGGCTGGTGAACGTATCCAAGGCCACGGGGGTTCCCTTGGTGGTCACCAACGACTGCCATTACCTGCTGCGCCAGGACGCCCAGGCCCAGGAGGTGCTGATGTGCATCCAAACGGGGAAAACCCTCCAGGATGAGACCCGGATGCGCATGGACACCGAGGAGCTGTACGTGAAAAGTGAGGAGGAGATGCGCGGCCTGTTCCCCGAATACGGGGACGCCATAGAGCGCACGGCGGAGATTGCCGCCCGCTGCCAAGTGGAGTTCGACTTTGACAGCATCTACCTGCCCAAGTACCCCGTGCCCACGGGGGAAAGCTCGTTGGAGATGCTCACCCGCCTGTGCCGGGAGGGTTTGGCCAAGCGCTACCCGGGCCAGGCGGAGGACCCGGACAGCGAGCCCCGCAAGCGCTTGGACTACGAGCTGGAAATGATCGCCCGGATGGGCTATGTGGACTATTTTCTCATCACCTGGGACTTTATCGACTACGCCAAGCGGCAGGGCATCATGGTGGGGCCGGGCCGGGGCAGCGGCGCGGGCAGCATCGTGGCCTACACCTTGTCCATCACCACTTTGGACCCGCTGCAATACAATTTGCTCTTTGAGCGGTTTTTGAACCCGGAGCGCATGAGCATGCCCGATCTGGACATCGACTTTTGCTACGAGCGCCGCCAGGAGGTCATCGACTACGTGGCCCGCAAGTACGGCCACGACCACGTGGCCCAGATCATCACCTTTGGCACCATGAAGGCCAAGGCGGTGGTGCGGGACGTGGGCCGGGTGCTGGGCATGAGCTACGCCTCCGTGGACCAGGTGGCCAAGGCCATCCCCTTCGCCCTGGACATGACCCTTCAAAAGGCCCTAGAGCTGAGCCCGCAGCTCCAGGCCATGGTGGCAACGGACCCCCAGGTACAAAGGCTCTTTGAAATGTCCCTGACTTTGGAGGGGATGCCCCGCCACGCCAGCACCCACGCGGCTGGGGTGCTGATCACCGCCCGGCCCGTGACGGACTACGTGCCCTTGCAGCTCAACGACGAGGTGATCACCACC
>JARKQO010000469.1 GCA_029974855.1 Eubacteriales bacterium | reverse complement strand
GTACAACACGCTGGACATGATCCATTGGATGGCCCTGCGGCACGGCGCGCTGGACGTCAGCCAGATGCTGGAGACCCTGGCCCACTATTTCCGCCTGAGCCTGAGCGGGGGCCAGGACATCGTGTCCGTCCGGGTGGACGTGGACATGGTGCAATCCTACCTGAAGCTGCAGTCCGCCCGCTTTGACGGGGCGTTTGAGACCGAGTATGACCTGCAGCCCGAGGCGATGGAATGCCTCCTGCCCAAGCTGACGCTGCAGCCGCTGGTGGAAAACGCCCTGCTGCACGGCATCCGCAAGCGGCGGGAAAAGACGGGCGGCCGCATCCTCCTTTCCATCCGGCGGCAGGAGGGCCGGCTCTTCATCCGCATCCGCGACAACGGCCCCGGGCTTACGGCCTCGTCCGAGCCCGCGACCGGGGAGGATGCGGGGGGCTTTGGCCTGCAGAATGTGCGGGAGCGGCTGGAGCTGCTGACCGGCGGGGACCTGACCATGGTCCTTCAAAACTGCCCGGAGGGCGGGGCGGAGGTGCTCCTGTCCCTGCCCGCGCAAGAGACCCAACGAACATAAGATCCGCCATGAAATCATAGGATTGCCCTATCGTTTGGCCGCTTTTTTTGTGCTACACTGTCAGGGAAAGGGCGGTGTGGCCTGTGCAGGGGGTACGGAAACGGTCTTCATTCCGGCGTTATTTTCAGGAAAACTGGATCCTGTACCTCATGTCCCTGCCCGGCCTGATCTATGTGGTGGGCTACAAGTTCCTGCCCCTGTACGGCCTGACGCTTGCCTTCAAAAAGTACAACATGTTCGCCGGGAACGGGCTTTTGGACTCGATCGCCAAGAGCTCCTGGGTCGGGCTGGCCCATTTCCGCGTGATCTTTGGCGGAGACCCGTTCTGGGTGCTGCTGCGCAATACGCTGCTGATCAGCGCGTACAAGATCGTCATTCTGACGCCCGTCCCCATCCTGCTGGCCCTGCTCCTGAACGAGATGGGCAGCCGCCTGGTGAAAAAGAGCATCCAGACGCTGATCTACCTGCCCCACTTCCTCAGCTGGGTGATCATCTACGGCATCTTCTTCACGCTGCTTTCCTCCGACGGGGTGATCAACCGCCTGCTGCAGGGCGTTGGCGCAAAGCCGGTCATGTTCTTCACCGATGTCCGGCTCTTCCGTGCCCTCCTGGTCGCCACCGAGGGCTGGAAGGAGAGCGGCTGGGGCACGATCGTGTATCTGGCCGCGCTGACAAGCATTGATCCGGCCCTGTACGAGGCCGCGATGATCGACGGGGCCAACCGCTTTCAGCGCATCCGCTATGTCGCCCTCCCGGGCATCCGGCCCATCGTGGC
>JARKQO010000443.1 GCA_029974855.1 Eubacteriales bacterium | reverse complement strand
GCCGGTGGTGAAGTAGGGCTTGAACACCGCCTGCCCGGCCTCCGGTCCGGTCACGCGGCGGTAGTAGGCCATCTTGAGGTTGACCAGGCAGAGCCTGTCCCAAAGGATGTCCAGGGCCTGGACCGGGTCCTCCCCCGCTAGGGCGGAGTGGGCCGCGTCCCAGATGGCCGCGACGTGCCTGGGATCATAGCCCTCCAGCAGGTGCCGGAGCTCCATGGACCCGGAGACCGCGTAGCCGAAGTGGTGCTGCACGCCCACGGTCACCCCGTAGCGCTCGCACAGGGGAACCAGGGCATCCAGGCTCCTGCGGGTGCGCTCGACGCTCTTTAAATAGCCCAGGGACCTATCCGCAAAGGCCATGATGCGCAGCAGCCTCACCCCGGAGGCCTGGCAGGCCGCAAAGGCGGACTCCTTGGGCTCCGCGGCAACGCTCAGGATCCTGACGCCATAGCCTCCAAGCGTTTGGGCAAGGGCGGGCAGGCCCTTTTCCGCGTCCTGCGGCTCCACGGGGTAACCCGGGCGGAGGGGATACTCGATCGAATCAAAGCCCAGGCCCGCGACAAAGGCCCCCAGCGCCTCGGGGGACTTGTCCTTCCAGGGTTTTGTAAACACAGCCCAGCTGCGCGTGCGTTCCATGGTCCTCATCCTTCCCTGTGCGGCTTTTTTGTATAGGACCAGTATATCCTTAAAAAGCCTACATGTCAACGCGTTTCAATGACTTTTTTCGAGTACATATTCTATTTTTTCGGCTTTTTGCCTCTCAAATGTTGTAAACGGGCTCATAATATGCTAAAATGGGTCGCGAGTTTAAGATAGGTTCTATTTTTGATCGAAGCGCCCGCACAGCGGAGGAGGAATTGCCATGGACAAGCGCGTTCGGGTGGGGCTGGCGCTGACAAAACGCCTGGCCCAGTCCCTGTTTACCCCGGAATCCCTGCGGCAGCTGGCCGCCTTTGCCGACTTCAACCCCGTGGAAGTCCTGCCGGACAAGGTCACCCCGGAATTCATGCTCGAAACCCTGCGGGAGGCGGACGCGGCAATCACCTGCTGGGGCACGCCCCGCTTCACCGAGGAGATGCTCGAAAAGCTCCCCCGCCTGCGCCTGATCGCGCACGGGGCCGGGTCCATCCGCAACCTCATCCCGCCCACCTATTGGGAGGGCGGGCGCAGCATCACCAGCAACGCCCCGGTCATCGCCGAGGACGTGGCCCAG
>JARKQO010000478.1 GCA_029974855.1 Eubacteriales bacterium | reverse complement strand
GCCATGGGCAAGCCCGAAGAGCCCATCACTGCCGGGGATGCGGCGAAGGTGACAGAGCTGTATATCGGCAATGAGTGGCAGGAGAAGTTCCCCAAGGGCTCCCAGATTACAAAACTGGGCGGCATTGAGTTCTTCATCAACCTGCGAACCCTGGACATTAGCTTCCATAAGGTCAAGGACCTGGGCAAGCTGTCCGGGCTGACACAGCTTACATACTTCAAGGCCTTCGGCAACGTCATCCAGGATTTGAAGCCCCTGGCCGGGCTGACCAACCTGACCAGCCTGAATGTGGGCGGCAACAAGATCAAATCCGTGAAGCCCTTAAGCGGCCTCCAGAACCTGACGGAGCTGATGCTTGACCAGAATCCCATCAAGGACTTCTCCCCTGTGGCAGAAATCTACCCCCGGCTTACCGTAAAGGATTTTGAAATGAAATAGCACAGCGACCGCCATTGTCCCTTGCCTCTCGACCCCAAAGGAGTATAATGAGGTCAGGATGTGCTCTCCAAAGACCTCATTATAAAGGGGACAAGGGACATGGCGCAGCCCCCTTCGGATGTCCAAACCACCCTCACCTTTCAGCGCAGGCTCTTGGAAGCTCCGGATTTTGATGCCTTTCTGCAGGACAACGCCGACCAGATGGTCACCCCCCGGCTTTGCTATACCCTGGCGGGGCTGTGCCGGGACAAGGGCCGGACGGCGGGGCAGGTGATCCGCCTGGCCGATCTTGCCCGAACCTATGGGCACCAGATCTTCAACGGCACCCGCAGGCCCTCCCGGGATAAGCTGATCCAAATCTGCTTTGGGCTGGGGCTGAACGTGGAGGAGGCCCAGTCGCTGCTAAAAATGGCGGAGAAAAGCCCCCTCTATCCCAAGCTGCTGCGGGACGCGGCCATCATGCGCTGCCTGCATGACGGGAAAACCGTGCTGCAAATTCAGGAGTTGCTGGACAGGCTGGGGCTTACACTGCTTGGCGAAGGAGAATCCCATGAATGAAGCCGTGAATGACG
>JARKQO010000425.1 GCA_029974855.1 Eubacteriales bacterium | reverse complement strand
TGGCGGCTGGCCAAGAGCGCCAAAAAGCTGGGAGCTGAGCTCTTCGTGCTGGACGACGGCTGGTTTGGCAGGCGGGACAGCGATAGGTTGGGGCTGGGGGACTATACCGTGAACCGGAGGAAGCTGCCCCGGGGCCTGGGGGAGTTCGCCCGGGCCGTCAAGGGCCTGGGGATGGGCTTTGGCCTCTGGTTTGAGCCGGAATGCGTCAACGAGGACAGCGATTTGTTCCGGGCCCATCCGGAATACGCTTTGGGCACCCCGGGCAAGGCACCTACCCTGGGCCGGAACCAACGGGTGCTGGATTTGACCAACCCGGCAGTGCGGGAATACATCGTAAGCAACTTGGGGGCAGTGCTGGACAGCGCTGGCGTGGACTATGTGAAATGGGACATGAACCGGCACATCAGCGACGCCTTTGCCCCGGGCCTCCAGCGCCAGGGGGAGTTCTTCCACCGTTACATTTTGGGCCTGTATGAGGTACTGGATGCCATCTTCCGCCCCAGGCCCCATATTTTGCTGGAAAGCTGCTCCAGCGGCGGCAACCGGTTCGATTTGGGCATGCTCTGCTTTTCCCCCCAGATTTGGGCATCTGACAACACCGATCCCGTGATCCGCCAGCGGATTCAGGGGGGTCTGTCCTTGCTGTACCCCCTGTCCACCATAGGGGCCCATGTGACCGCCGCCCCCCACCAGCAGACCTTGCGGGCCACGCCGCTCAGCACCCGCTTCAACACCGCTTGCTTTGGCGTGCTGGGCTATGAGCTGGATTTGAAGCATGTGAGCCGGGAGGAGAAGAAGGAGATCAAAGAGCAGGTCGCCTTTTACAAGGCCCACCGCAGGACCTTCCAGTACGGCCGCTTTCGCCGCAACCCGGCGCTAAAGCCTAACCAGCGCTTCTGGCAGGTGTCCGAGGGAGGGGAGACGCTGGTGGGCTTCTTCCAGGAGCTGGCCCAAACCGCCGACAGCCATACGGTGCTGCCGGTCCACGGCCTGGAGCCCCATAAAAAGTATAGGCTTTCCACCAAGCCCCAGCGGCAGTTCATCCGGCGCTTTGGGGGGCTGGTGAAGCACATCCTGCCGGTGAACCTGAACCCGGAGGGGGCCATTCTGCGCTGGGCCAACGCCCTATATTCTTTGCCGGACTGCCTGGAGCGCTACGAGGGGGACGGGGCCTTGCTGGGCAGCGGCGTGCTGCTGAACAACCAATTCATGGGGAGTTATTATAACCCGCGGACCGAGCTGCTGGGGGACTTCGGCTCCTACCTGTTCGTCTGCGAGGAAAAGGAGGCGTGTTGATTCATGAACAAACGGACCATCCTGGCAAACCGCTATGCCTTCGGCCTGGGAACCATCGGCAGGGACATGGTATACTCCATCATCAGCATGTATCTGATGTTCTACCTGACGGATGTGGTCAACGTAAGCACCGCTTCCTTCGTGTGGATCACGGGGATCATGCTGGCCTTGCGGATCTTTGACGCGGTGAACGATCCCTTCATGGGCCTGATTGTGGACAACACCCGCTCCCGGTGGGGGCGCTTCAAGCCCTGGATCGCCTTTGGGGCGGCCACCTCCGGTGTGTTCACCATTTTGATGTTCACGGACTTTGGCCTCCAGGACGGGGCCTTCGTGGCGTACTTCGGGCTGTGCTACCTGCTGTGGGAGATCACCTTCACCACCAACGACATCTCCTACTGGTCCATGCTGCCCACCCTCAGCCTGGAGCAGAAGGAGAGGGAGCGCATCGGGGCCGTGGCCCGCATCTGCGCCAACGTGGGCCTGTTCTTCGTGGTGGTGGCCATCACCCCGCTGACCAAGATCTTCGGCAACCTGCTGGGGGGCTCCCACCAGAAGGGCTACCAGCTTTTCGCCATCATGGTGGTAGCCGTCATGTGGGTGGGGCAGCTGATCACTTTGTTCTTCGTCCACGAAAACCCGGCGGTGGCCGAAAACCGCGAGCCCACGAAGCTGCGGGAGATGATGCGGGTGCTGTTCCGCAATGACCAGCTGGTGGTCACGGCGGTATCCATGTGTCTGTTCATGATCGGCTACGACACCACCACCAGCTTCGGGCAGTATTTCTTCAAGTACGCCTACGGCAACGAGGACATGTACTCCATCTTCGGCCTGGTGCTGGGGGTGTCCCAGATCGCGGCGCTGATGATCTTCCCGCTCCTGAGCAAGCGCTACAAGCGCAAAACCCTCTACGCCTTCGCCATGGCCCTGGTGATAGCGGGCTATGTGATCTTCTTCTTCGCCCCCATGGACACCATGCTCTTTATCGGGATCGCC
>JARKQO010000416.1 GCA_029974855.1 Eubacteriales bacterium | reverse complement strand
CGCCCCCCCCCCCCCCCCCCCCCCATCTCCGTCCGTCCCCCCCCCCGCACCCTGGCAACCGGGTACAAAAAATCACAGCCTCGTCCATTTCCCAGGGGAAATGGATTTGTTATGCTATCCTTGGCTTTTATCACATCCTAGGGAGGTTGCCTTATGCGTTATGGTCATTTTGATAATGAGCAGCGGGAATATGTCATCGACCGGGTGGATGTTCCCCAGAGCTTCACCAACTATTTGGGCACCGGTGCCATGGGCGCGGTGGTGAACCACACGGCGGGGGGCTATCTGTGGAACGGCAGCCCTCAATTTCACAGGATCACGCGGTTTCGGCCCAATGGCGTGCCCATGGACCGGCCCGGCCACTATGTGTACCTCCGGGACGAGGAAAGCGGCAAATACTGGTCCGTCAGCTGGCAGCCCGTGGGCCTGCCCCTGGAGGAGGCCCGGTATTCCTGCCGCCACGGCCTCAGCTACTCCACCTATGTCTGCGATTACCAGGACATCCACGCCGCCCAGACCTTGTTCATCCCCTTGGACGACGACGCGGAAATCTGGGAGCTGCGCCTGAAAAACGACGGCACCCGTACCCGCAGCCTCAGCGTGTACGGCTACTGCGAGTTCAGCTTCCACCATATCGATATGGACAACCAGAACTTCCAGATGAGCCTATACGCCACCGGCTCCCGCTATGTGGACGGCACGGTGGAATACGAGCTGCACTACGAGGAAAACAGCCACGAGTTCTTCACCGCCAGCTTCGAGCCCGACGGCTTTGATGGCCTCCGGGACAGCTTCATCGGTCCCTACCGCACCGAAGGCAACCCCGTGGCCGTGGAAAAGGGACAGATGAGCGGCAGCGCGGAGCTGGGGGGCAACCACTGCGGCGCCCTCCAGAAGCGGCTCACCTTGGCGCCGGGCCAGGAGGTGCACCTGCGCTTTCTGCTGGGCACCGGGGATGCCACCGTGGCCCGCCGGGTCCGGCAGAAATACACCGACGAGGCCACGGCCCAGGCCTTTGTGGCCCTGCGGGGCTATTGGGAGGACAGGCTGGCGCGGCTCCAGGTGGACACGCCCAACGCCGGCATGAATACCAGCCTGAACCTGTGGAACCTGTATCAGAGCCAGATCAACGTGTCCTTCTCCCGCTTCGCCTCCTTCATCGAGGTGGGGGGCCGCACGGGCCTGGGCTACCGGGATACCGCCCAGGACGCCATGTGCATCCCCCACGCCGACCCCGCCGGGTGCCTGAAGCGCATCCGCCAGCTCCTCCGGGGCCAGGTACAGGCGGGCTACGGGCTGCACCTGTTCGATCCCGCCTGGTTTGAGCCCGGGAAGAAGCAGAGCTTCAACTCCCCCACCGTGGTGCCCACCCCGGACAAGAGCAGCATGATCCACGGCCTGGAGCACACCTGCGCCGACGACGCCCTCTGGCTCATCCCCGCCATCGGGGAATACCTGCGGGAAACCGGCGAAACCCGGTTCCTTCAGGAGATCATCCCCTACGCGGACCAGGGGGAGGCCACCGTGTACGGGCATATGAAGGCCATTCTGGATTTCAGCTTCTCCCAGGTGGGCCAAAACGGCGTGTGCAAGGGCCTCCGGGCGGACTGGAACGACTGCCTGAACCTGCGGGGCGGGGAAAGCGCCATGGTGAGCTTCTTGCTGCTGTGGGCTGTGGACCACTTTGAGGACATGGCCCGCCACATCGGCCAAACCGCCGACGCGGACTTGTACCGCCAAAAGGCCGAGGCCATGAAGGAAACCTGCCAAAAGGCGCTCTGGGATGGGGAATGGTTCCTGCGGGGCATCACCGCCAAAAACGACCCCATCGGCAGCCATCAGGCCACCGAGGGCAAGGTGCACCTGGAGAGCAACACCTGGGCCGTGATCTCCGGGGCCGCCACCCCCTCCCAGGGGGAAAGCTGCATGGACGCGGTGGACCAGTACCTCTACACCCCCTACGGCCTCATGCTCAACGCCCCCTCCTTCGTGACCCCCAACGACGACATCGGCTTTGTAACCCGGGTATACCCGGGCATCAAGGAAAACGGGGCCATTTTCAGCCACCCCAATCCCTGGGCCTGGGTGGCGGAGGCCATGCTGGGCCGGGGGGACCGGGCCATGAAATTCTACGATGCCTTGCTGCCTCAGCGCCAAAATGATATGATTGAGATCCGCCAGGCGGAGCCCTACAGCTACTGCCAGTTCATCATGGGCAAGGAGCACACCGCCTTTGGCCGGGCCCGCCATCCCTTCATGACCGGCTCCGCCGGGTGGAGCTATTACGCCGCCACCCGCTACCTGCTGGGGGTGCGCCCCCAGATGGACCGGCTGGTGGTGGACCCTTGCATCCCCGCCCAGTGGGACGGGTTCTCCCTGACCCGGGTATGGCGCAGCGCCACCTACCGCATCACCGTGGAGAACCCCCGCCATGTGCAAAGGGGCGTGGCCTCCCTCACCGTGGACGGGCAGCCCGCCCAGCGCATCCCCCGCTTTGAGGGCGGCGAGCATACCATTTTGGTCACCATGGGCTGATATGATCCATGGTCTGGCTGCGCCCGGGGCCCCGGGCGAGGACGGACGGCAACGGCATGATTTCATTCGGAACCGGCGGCTGGCGCGCCATCATCGGAGAGGACTTTACCAAGGAAAATCTGCAAAAGCTCATGCTGGCTCTGGCCCGGCGCATGCAAGCCGAGGACGTGGCGGACCGCAGCATTTGCATCGGCTATGACCGCCGTTTTCTCAGCCGTCAGGCCGCCGAGTGGGCCGCGGAGGTCATGGCCGGGGAGAATATCCATGTCCTGCTCATCAACCGGGAGGCGCCCACGCCGCTGATCATGTTCACCGTGCAATCCTACAGCCTGCCCTACGGCATCGCCGTCACCGCCAGCCACAACCCCGCTTTGTACAACGGCGTCAAGCTCTTCACCAAGGGAGGCCGGGACGCGGCGGAGGATATCACCAACCAGCTGGGGGCCGCCGCCAACCAGGTCCAGCCCTCGGAGATCCATGCCATTCCCTATCCCCAGGCCATCCGGGCCGGGCTGGTGGAGGAGATCAACCCCCAAAACCAATATTTGGACGCCATCATCCGCGGCGTCAACATGGACGCCATCCGCAGCCGCAATCTGCAAATCATTTTGGACCCCATGTACGGGGTCAGCCGCACCTCCCTCCAAACCATTCTGCTCACCGCCCGCTGCGACGTCACCGTGATCCACGAGCGCCACGACACCCTTTTTGGGGGCCGCCTGCCCTCCCCCAACGTGGATACCCTGGGCGCACTCCAGGCCAGTGTGCTGGAGTACCGGGCGGACATCGGCATCGCCACCGACGGCGACGCGGACCGCCTGGGCATCATCGACGACACGGGCCGCTTCATCCACCCCAACGAAATCCTGTCCCTGCTGTACTACTACCTGCTGAAATACAAGGGCTGGCACGGTCCCGCAGTCCGCAACCTGGCCACCACCCACATGCTGGACCGCATCGCCGCCGCCTTCGGCGAAAAGTGCCACGAGGTCCCCGTGGGCTTCAAGCACATCTCCGCCGCCATGCAGAAGTACAACGCCATCATTGGCGGCGAAAGCTCCGGCGGCCTCACCGTCCGGGGGCACATCAACGGCAAGGACGGCATCTACGCCGCCACCTTGCTGGTGGAAATGCTCTCCGTCACCGGCCGCAAGCTCAGCGAGCTCACCCGGAGCCTCTACCGGGAGTTCGGGGAAACCTACATGGCCGAGTACGACTGGCCCTTTGACAAGGAGCTCAAGGAAAGCCTCCAGCAGCTCCTGCTGGTGGACAAAAAGCTGCCCCAGTTCCCCGTTCCCGTTCAAAGCGTCAACTACATGGACGGGTGCAAGGTCCTCTTTGAAAACGGCTGGATCATCGCCCGCTTCAGCGGCACCGAGCCCCTTTTGCGGGTTTTCTGCGAGATGCCTACCCAGCGGGAGGCCCGGGCCATCGCCACCGTCATGGCGGAATTTATGGGGTTAAAGATGTAGGGGCCGGGGACGAGGCCAGGGGCGCTGCCCCTGGACCCCGCCAAAGGGATACATCCCTTTGGAATCCCGCTTTTGACCGGGCTGCGCCCGGTCAAGGAAAAAATGAGAAAGGGAGGTTGTGGAAAACAGCCCCCTTTTTCTTCTTGTCCACGCCCTGAGCAAACTATGGTATAATCAACATGATTCATTCGTTTGGAGGTGAATGCTCACGAAAGGCTTCCTCCAAAAATTCATCTCTTTGCGGGCGTCCTTGCTGGCCATCGTGCTGCTGTGCTGGCTGCTGCCCACCGCGCTGCTGGGCACCTTCATCGGCCTTCGCTTCTTTGGGGCTATGCAGGAAAAAACCGAGGCCTTCCTCACCACCGGGGCCCAGCAGGCCCAGGTGCGCACTTTGGAGAACATCGACAAGATGGTCTCCTTGGCCAAAAGCGTGGTATACGACGGGGACCTGGCCGCCGCCGTCAGCGGCTATGAAAGCGGCAAGCTGAACCTGGAAACCTACTTCCGCCTCTGCCGGGGCTACCTGGAGCGCAAGTATGGCCGGGAGGCCCTTTGCGATTTCGCTTTGTTCTTCCGCACCGCCGAGCCCTCCACCCTCTTCTACACCGCCGACGATTACTCCGAAGCCACCTACTTTCTTCTCAACGCCCAGCCGGCCATGCTGGAGCAAAGCAAAGCTTTGGATACCCGCTGCGCCTTTTTCGCCCAGGACGGCCGCACCTACCTGGCGCGCAACCTCTACAACAGCCGCCTAGAGCTCTACGGCATGCTGCTGCTGGGCCTGAATGAACATCAGCTTTTTCAGCCCATCCGGGAGTGGTGCGACCAGTCCGGGGCGGCCTATGCCCTCACTTTGGACGGCTACGGGGCCGGGGACCTCTCCTACCTGGACCGGCCCGACGGCCTCAGCGAGGAGGGGGACCTGCTGCTGTACACTCTCTCCTCCGGCACCCGGGATTACGCGCTGCGCTTCCAGGTCCAGGCGAACAAGCGGGCCGTGTACCGGGAAATGGAGGAATTCCGTACCTTGATGGCCTGGATGCTGTTGCTGGTGGTGCCCCTGTGCATCCCCATTTTGTACTTTGTGAACCGGCGCATCGTCCGGCCTTTGGCCATCCTCTCCAAGGCCTCCACCCGCATCCAGAACGGGGAGCTGGGCATTACCGTGCCCATCCGGGGCCCGGACGAACTGGGCCGCCTGGGCAACGCCTTCTCCAACATGAGCTTGCAGCTGAAAACCTTGGTGGACAAGTCTTATAAGGAAGAAATCGCCCTGCGGGACGCCCGGATTCAGGCCATGCAAAGCCGCATCAACCCCCATTTCCTCAACAACGCCCTGGAGACCATCAACTGGCAGGCCCGCATGGAGGAGAGCGAGACCGTCACCGCCATGGTGGAGGCCCTGAGCCTGCTGCTCAACGCCAGCATGGACCGGGGGGAGCAGCACCTGGTGCCCCTTCGGGAGGAGCTGAAGATCGCGGACGCGTATTTCTACTTCGTGGGCCTTCGCTTCGGGGACCGGTTGTCGGTGTTTCGCACCGTTCAAGAGGGCCTGGAGGAGCGCCTGATTCCCCGGCTGGTGATCCAAACCTTGGTGGAAAACGCCATCGCCCACGGCATCGAGCCTGCGGGCGGCGGGCGGATTCTGCTGAACATCTTCACCCAGGCGGACTTTTTGGTGATGGAGGTCGTCAACAACGGCAAGAAGCTCAGCCCCGAGGGCCGTCAGCGGATCGCCAAGCTGCTGGCCGAGGACAAGGACCACCGGGAGCACTTGGGCATCCGCAACGTGGCCCGCAGGCTCCACCTGCTCTACGGGGAGCGGGCCTCCCTCACCATCGGCTCCGACGCCCATGGGGAAACCGTGGCCACGCTGCGCATCCCCCTGGAGGTATCCCTTGGGCCCAGCCGGGAGGCGGAACTCTCCGGCTCCGCCCTACCATCCACCGGAAGGCAGGAATCCCTATGAAAAGAACCCTTGCGCTCGCTTTGCTCCTATGCCTCACTTTGGGCCTTTTGCCCGGCACAGCCCTAGGCGTAACCTTAAAAATCACCAGCACCTTTACCGGGGCCGACGCCGCCGCGGATACCTACCTGGGCCTGCTAAAGCAATGGCAGGAGCGCACGGGCCACATCGTCCTGGACGCCTCCTCCACCTCGGACGAGGCCTGGAAAACCGGCGTGCTCAACGACTTTGCCGCCGGAAACGAGGCGGACGTGCTGTTCTTCTTCGCCAAAACCTCCGACAGCGCCTTGATCCTGCGCAAGGTGGTACCCATCCGGGAGATCAACGCTGCCTATCCGGACCTGGGCCTGGTGGAGGACGCCGCCGTGGCGGAGAAGGACGGGGAGGTGTATGCCATTCCCATCCGCTCCTTCTGGGAGGCGCTTTTTTGCAACGTGGACCTGTTTGAGCTGCACGGCATTGAGCTGCCCACCACTTGGGAGAAGCTGGAGGCGGCCATCGTGGCCTTCCGGGAGCTGGGCATCACCCCCATCGCCCTGAGCCTCAGCGATGTGCCCCATTATATCGCCGAATACTGCATTTTGGCCTCCGGCTCCCAGGCGGAGTATCTGGCCCGCCCCGGGAAGGGCCAGGCCGTGCCCCACAGCTGGGTCCAGGGCATGGAGCTGATCCGCAGGCTCAGCCAGCTGGGGGCCTTCCCCCAGGACGCCAACGCCACCACCAACGACCAGGTGAGCCAGCTCTTTTTGGACAAATCCGCCGCCATGCAGGTGGAGGGAAGCTGGTTCGCCAACGGCATGCCCCAGGAGAGGATGGACACCGTGGTGGTGCTTCCCTTTCCCGCCTGCGCGCCCCAGGCCGATCCCGCCGCCTTTGTGGGGGGCGTTTCCATGGGCTTCTACCTGACCCGGGCCGCCTGGGAGGACCCGGACAAGCGGGACGCGGCGGTGGATCTGCTGGCCTTCCTCACCACCGGGGAGAACGCCGCCTCTTTGGGAGGGTACACCTTCTCCGGCAGGCTGCTGGAAAGCTGCCTGGCCATGACCGCCGACCCGGCCCGCATGAATCCCCCCCTCCAGGACGCCATGGACCCGGCTGCCCGGGCCCACTGGTTCTCCGGCATCCCCGGCGTGGCGGACGGCAGCGTGGACGCCGCCGCCCTGTGGCAGGAGGTCATGGCCCTGGACCCCTTCGGGACCGCCGGGGAAAAGTAAAAGCCCCCGGAAGGGGGCCAGACATACAAAGGAGGGCTTGAGGGAATGTTTCACGTGGTGCTGGTGGACGACGAGGAGATCATTCTGCAAGGGCTCATGAAGGTATTCCCCTGGAAGGAGCTGGGCTGCCAGGTGGTGGGCACCGCCACCGACGGCCTGGAGGGGCTCCGGCTCATCCGCAGCCTCCGACCCCACATTGTGCTGACGGATATCCGCATGCCCAACATGGACGGCTTGCACATGATCGCCGCGCTCCAAAGCGAGTTTCCCCACCTCCAGGTGGCGGTGCTCACGGCCTTCCGGGATTTCGACTATGCCCAGCAAGCCATCCGCCTGGGGGTTTGCCGTTACCTGCTCAAGCCCAGCAAGATGGAGGAGCTGAAGGAGGCCTTTGCCCACATGACCCAGGCCCTGGAAGCCCTTCCCCCGGAATCCCGGGAGGAGCCCGACAGCGCCTCCCAAAGCGAGGCGGGAAATTTCGTGGCCCGGGCCGCGCTGCAATTCATCAAGCAGCACTTTACCGAGCACATCAGCCTGGGGGACGTGGCCGAAAACGTCTATGTGAGCCAATGGCATCTCAGCAAGCTCATCAACGGCCATTTGGGCCAGAGCTTTTTCGACATCCTCAACGGCCTTCGCATCGACAGGGCCAAGGAGCTGCTGTCGGACCCGGCCCTGAAGGTGCACGAAATCGCCGAGGCGGTGGGCTACGGGGATGTGGCCCATTTCAGCAAGAACTTCAAAAAGCTCACGGGGCTCAGCCCCATGGAATACCGGGGGAACCTCAAGGGATAGGCCTCCTTCAAAAAGGATTGAGGATACGGATTTGGTTCCAAGCCGTAGTTGTCTGCTGGAAAATATCAATGATCGTTTTGAAGCGTTGAAAAAGAACGGATATCTTATGTTTTCGGATTTGCGCGGCGCTTTGAAAAACCCTAAAAACATCCCCTCGATTTCAGAAAAGACAGGCATACCGTCCGAATACCTGGTCTTGCTCAGACGGGAAATAGAAAGCTATTTCCCACAAGCGTTTCCAATCGGCTCGTTCGACTGGCTCCCGAAAATGGATATTGAAAAGCTGGAAAAGCAGGGGTACAGGAATACCGCTTTGCTTTTTGACGCACTTCATTCCCCGGAAAAAAGAGAGGAGTTGCAAATCGCCCTTGGAATCGATCCTCAGGTGATTCATGAACTGTCCCGTCTTGTAAATCTCACAAGAATCCAGTGGATCAGCCCAACAGCGGCGAGAATGCTGGCCTCTGCCGGCTATCATGACGCAAAAAGCGTATCCGAGGCGGATGCGGACAAAATGTGTGACGAACTGGATCAAATCAATAAAGATCAGCTTTATTTCAAAGGCAAAATTGGGCTTCGAGATATTAAAAGATTAATCCAAGCCGCATCCTATGTTTCGTAATCTATTAAGTAAGGGAGAAAAGCCGGCGCTTATGCTGTTGTAACGCTATACGGGAGGCTATGCCGCAATAGCCGAGAATGGCGCGCCTATTGCTGATGCCAAGCCGCACCACCCTCCCTTTCGATTGCCACAGGCTGGACGGGCCTTTCCCTATGGCCTCCTGACCCCCACCGCGGGAAGGGTGGGGGTTGGGGCCGGCGTGGGGGAGGGCGTCAGGGTCAAAGTCGGCTCCAAAGTCCAGGTGGGCGCCGGGGACCCCTTGGGGGTATTCGTTGCCTCAGGTTCCGGGGCACTGGTTCCCTCCGGCTCCGGCGTGTTCAGCACGTCCGCGTAGAGGGCCTTCAAGGTGCGCTCTCCGGCGATGCCGTCCGCATAAATGCCATGGTCCTTCTGGAAGGCCTTCACGGCCTTGTAGGTGCCGTTGTAAAAGGTGCCCGTCACAGTGCCAGTGTAATACCCCAGGTCCTGGAGCTTGCGCTGGAGCCAGTACACATCCTCGCCGCTCTTGCCCTTTTTCAGGGTGCGGAAGGGCTGGGGAGGCGCGCCGGTGGCGGAATACTGGGGCTCCGCCGTGGGCTGGGGGGTGTTTACGGGGCGCATGTAGGTGCGGTTCAAAGCCGGGGGATGGAGGGATTTGGTCAGCTCCTGGTCCTCGGGCAAATCCTCCCGGATGGTCACCACGACCCCTTCCCCGATGTTGTCATAAATCCATTTGGCCTCGCTCACCAGCAGGCGGATGCAGCCGTGGGAGGCTCTGGACCCCAGCATATCATAGGATTTCACGCTGAGGGCCATGTAGTCCACATCCCGGTAGATCACCGAGTGGAACGCGATGTAGGGGTTGATCCGGGTCCAATACTGGGCGTGGCTGCCCCAGGCGGGGAAGTAGCACCAGCGGGCCTTCTGGCCGTCCAGCACCCAATCCCCCACGTCGCTGGGGGTGGCCTTCATGCCGGTGGAACAGATCATCCGCCTTACCGGCACCGTGTATTCGCCGTTTTCGTCCCGGCCGTTCACCAGCACCACCTGGTTGCGCACGTCCACGGTGATAGCGTAGGGCACCGGGGTGGGCACCGGGGTGGGCCTTGGGGTGGCGGAGACGTCCAGGGCCTGGGCGTCGTTAAAGAGCAGGTTCCAGGTCTCCTCTCCGGTGACGCCGTCGGCCTTGATGCCGTTGTTCAGCTGGAACCGCTTCACGGCCTCCACGGTCTGGTTCATGTAATTGCCGCTGATGGGGCCCTCAAAATAGCCCAGCTCCGTCAGCTTTTGCTGTACCTGCTTCACGCTTTGGCCCTTGGCCCCCCGGGACAGCTTTTTGCTGTAATCGATATCCTTCAGCTGGCTTTGGCCCTCCGCCCCGTCCGGGGCCATCACCACGTCGTTGATGTCCCCCACGTCCATGTCCGGGTCCGGGGG
>JARKQO010000406.1 GCA_029974855.1 Eubacteriales bacterium | reverse complement strand
TAAGGAGAGAAAGCCAATAATCTGCGGTAGAAAGCTACCGCGGATTTTTTTGCTTTGTTCTTCGACAAAGGTTTCTATTTCTCGACAGACGTACTATGATAAAATACTCTTATAGAGTATAAACAACTCAAATAGAGTTTCACAAGGGGGATGAGCCATGAAAAGGTGGTTGAGAATAAGAGGATTAACGTTGAGCATCCAATGGCATTGGTTCTGGATTGGAAAGTGTCAAAAGGCCGGGGTTATCCTGCTTGAGGCCGGGGAAACCCTATCGTCACGATGCCTCAACACGCTAAACCGGCGCATGTCCAAGCATTGCGCAAAACAAATGATAGCCACAAGCCAGTATGAACGGCTGACAAACACTGAGGGGGCCTGCAATGAGAGCGCACGATAGCCGCGTAAAACCCTAAGCGCCGCGCTGTTCAAAACGCGGCGCTTAGGGCAAGGGAAGCAGGGTATGGATTGAGCCCAGAGCTTAGGCGCTATGCCGGATTCCTTACTCCTCCACTACCCCCCGGAACTCCCATTCCTCGTCAAAGCGCAGCATCACGGCGGGAGCGCCGGGGCGGAGCCGCCCGAAGTCCGGGTCCTTGATGGACAGGGCCGGGGCCTCCGTCACCATCCGGGCCGCGTCCTGGGGGGCGATCCCAAAGGCGATCAGGTTCTGCAAGGCCCGCAGCATGGTGAGGGTGCTTCCGGCCAGGGTGCCGTCCTTCAGGCGGGCGGCCCCGTCCTTCACAAACACATCCTGACCCCCCAGCTGGTAGGTCCCCTCGGGCATTCCGGCGGCCTCCATGGCGTCGGTGACGGCCACGGTCAAGGTGGGGCCCTTGGCTTTGGCAATCAGCCGCACGATATCCGGGTGCAGATGGATGCCGTCGCAGATCAGCTCGCAGGCGATGCGGTCATCCACCAAGGCCGCGCCGGGCACCCCAGGCTCCCGGTGGGCCAAGGGCGTTTGGGCGTTGAAGGTGTGGGTGATGTGGCTGGCCCCGTGGTCCGCGGCCTCGTGGACCTGCTGGGCGGAGCAGCTGGTGTGGCCGATGCTCACCACGATGCCCTTCCCGGTCAGGGTTTCAATGAACTCCATGGCCCCCTGAAGCTCCGGAGCCAAGGTGATCAGACGTACCACTTTTTCATAAGGGCCTACATACTGGTTCCAGTTCTCCAAGGTGGGCAGAACAAAAAACTCCTTTAGCTGGGCCCCGGCCCGGCCCGGCTGGAGAAAGGGGGCTTCCATGTGGGCACCCAACACCACCGCGCCATGGGGCTCGGGGTTTTCCATCACGGCCTGGATGCCTGCCAGGGCCTTTTGGGTGGCTTCGGGGCCGGCGCTCATGGTGGTGGGCAAAAAGGCCGCCACCCCTATCTTGCGCAGTTCCCGGCTCATGTGCCGCACCGCTTCCTCCCCCTCCATGGTATCATGGCCCATGAAGGCGTGGATGTGTACGTCCACAAAGCCAGGGAGCAGATAGTCCCCCCGCAGGTCCAAGGCGGCGGCCTCCGCCTCCCGGTTGGCGCCCGCCTCCATGGCGGTGATTTTGCCCTGGGCGGTCCGCAAGGTGGTGTGGGGTGCGAAGGCCTCCCCCAGCAGGGCGTTGGCATTGGTGATGATCATAAGCGATTCCTTCCTTTCCGGATGATCCCTGGAGTCAAAAGAAAAGGCGTGGCCAAAACGGCCACACCTTCTGGGGGCCGGCTCCTTACTGGAGCTTGAAGGCCGTGTAAATCTCCTGCATGGCGGTTTCCGCCTCGCCGATGTCCTGGATGAACTCCGCCCCGGTCAGCAGGTCCCCGGGCACGTAGATCACAGGGCTGTTCAGGTATTCCTC
>JARKQO010000375.1 GCA_029974855.1 Eubacteriales bacterium | reverse complement strand
AACTCTTCCCTACCATACCACTGAGTTCCCCTCCCATCCCTGTTAGCTCGGGGGCGGGAGGGTTTTTCAGGACGGCAATGCCACGCCGCCTAAGGACGCTATACTTCCCCTGCCCTTCCCCCATTCTTGCATTTCCGCCATCCCCCTGGTATAATATCCCCAGAATACGAAAGTTTGTTCTGTTGAATGGAGTGGCCCCCCATGAATGTAGACCAACTGATCCAAAAGCTGAAAAAGGACCGCTCCTTTTTGGATTGCGTTACCGCCTGGGAGGTGCTTCCCGCTCAGGAAGGCCGCTATGTGGACTTTCCCGCCCGGATGGACCCCCGCATTGCCCAGGTGCTTCGCCGGCGGGGCATCCACCGCCTCTACACCCACCAGGGGGAGAGCTTTGCCGCTGCCATCAGCGGGGAGGACTTCGTGGTGGTGACTCCCACAGCCAGCGGCAAAACCATGTGTTACAACCTGCCCATCCTCTCCGCCATCCTGGAAAACCCGGACGCCCGGTCCCTGTACCTGTTCCCCACCAAGGCTTTGGCCGCGGACCAGGTGAGCGATCTGTACCAGTTTATCGAGGCTTTGGGGGTGGACATCAAAGCCTATACCTACGACGGGGACACCGAGGGCTCCGCCCGTAAGGCCATCCGCCAGGCCGGGCACATCGTGGTCACCAACCCGGACATGCTCCACACCAGCATCCTTCCCCACCACACCCAATGGGTGAAGCTGTTTGAGAATCTGCGCTATATCGTCATCGACGAAATCCATAGCTACCGGGGTATCTTCGGCAGCAATCTGGCCAACGTGCTGCGGCGGCTGATGCGCCTGTGCGCCTTTTACGGCGCCAAGCCCCAGTTCATTTTGTGCAGCGCCACCATCGCCAACCCCGGGGAGCTGGCCCGGCTGCTGGTGGGCCACCAGGTGCGCCTGATCGACAACAACGGCGCGCCCATGGGGGAAAGGCATTTCGTGTTCTACAATCCCCCGGTGATCAACCGGCAGCTGGGCATCCGCCAGGGCGTGGTGCCGGAAACCCGCAAAATCGCGGAGCTGCTGCTGAAAAACGCTATCCCCTCCATCGTGTTCGCCAGAAGCCGCCTCCAGGTGGAGGTGCTGACCCGGTACATGAAGGCCCATGTGCGGGACCCCTTCGGCTTTTCGGGCCGGGTCCGGGGCTACCGGGGGGGATACCTTCCCAGCGAGCGCCGGGCCATTGAGCGGGGGCTCAGAGCCGGAGAGATTGACATGGTGATCTCCACCAACGCTTTGGAGCTGGGCATTGACATCGGCTCCCTGACAGCCTGCGTGCTGTGCGGGTACCCGGGCACGGTGGCCAGCACCTGGCAGCAGGCGGGCCGGGCCGGGCGGCGGCAAGACACGGCCCTCACCATTCTGGTGGCCTCCTCCGCCTCCATCGACCAGTACATCATCACCCACCCGGAGTATTTCCTCTCCCGCTCCCCGGAGCATGCCTTGCTCCAGCCCAACAATCTCTACATTCTGCTCTCCCACGTCAAATGCTCCGCCTACGAGCTGCCCTTTGAGGAAAACGAGCTCTTTGGGGATGTGGCGGACACGGGGCAATTTCTGGAGTATTTGGCGGAAAACCACACCTTGCGCCATGTGGAGGGCAAGTTTTACTGGAGCGAGGAGGACTTCCCCGCCAGCGAGATCAGCCTGCGCTCCGCGGCGGCGGAAAACTTCATCATCATCGATATCACCGACCCGGCCCACCACCGGGTCATCGGGGAGATGGACCGCTACACGGTGCCCATGCTGCTGCACGAAAACGCCATCTATCTGCACGAGGCCCGGCAGTACCAGGTGGAAAAGCTGGACTTTGACGCTTGCAAGGCCTTCATCCGCTCCGTGGACGTGGACTATTACACCGACGCGGACCTGAACGTGAGCCTGAGCATTCTGGACAACCTCAAGGAAAAAGCGCTGCCCGGGGAGGTCACCGTTTCTTTGGGGGAGGTACGCATCAGCACCTTGGTGAAGATGTTCAAAAAGATCAAGATGGACACCCACGAAAACCTGGGCTTTGGCCAGGTGCGCCTGCCCCAGAGCGACATGCACACCATGGGGATGTGGTGGACCGTTCCGCCCCGGGTCTCCGGCCGGTGGGCCAACGACGACTTTCAGGGAGCGCTGCTGGGAGTCTCCAACCTGCTGCGGATTGTGGCCCCTATCTACCTGATGTGCGCAGCCCGGGATTTTACCGTGGTGTACCAGGTGAAGGCCCCCATCACCGATTTGCCCACCATTTTTTTGTATGACAGCTACCCCGGGGGTATCGGCCTCAGCGAGAAGGCCTACGAGATGCAGGATTTGCTGCTGGCCGAGGCCTTGCAAGCCCTTGAAAACTGCGGCTGCGAGCACGGCTGCCCCAGCTGCGCGGGCCCTGTGGGGGAAATCGGCGTGAATGGCAAGGCCTATGCCCGGCAAATCCTCAAGGAGTTGATGGGAACGTGCCCAGCCTGATGGACAAACTGCGGATGATGGACGGGGACAGGCCCGGGCCCCAGGAGGCCCGGGCGCCTGCGTCCACCCCGGAGTCCGCCGCCCTGTACCACAGCCGGGAAACCTTCCCCCTATCTATGTTTCCCGATCAGCGGCATGCCCTGTCCTCCCTGCTGCTGTCCTCGGTCTTTGGGGAGGCCTTCCCGGCCCGCCCGGCCCTGTCCGACTTCGTGTTTCTGGATACGGAAACCACGGGCCTGTCCGGGGGCGTGGGCACCGTGGCCTTTCAAGTTGGGCTGGGGTATTTTGAAAACGGCGGCTTTGTGGTGGAACAGCTGCTGATGCGGGATTACCACCAGGAGCCCGCCATGCTCCGGGAGATGCTGGCCCGGCTGAAGCGCTTTGAGGCTTTGGTGAGCTTCAACGGCCGCACCTTTGACGTACCCCTGCTGAAAAGCCGCGCCCTCCTGAACCGCCTGGACGCCTCCCAGCTGGAAATGCGCCACGCGGATCTGCTGTACCCCGCCCGCAGGCTGTGGAAGCTGCGGCTGGGCAGCTGCCGCCTGGCCCATTTGGAGGAAGCGCTGCTGGGGACCTCCCGGGAGGACGACCTGCCCGGGGCCTTGGTGCCCCAGACCTATTTTCAGTTTATCAAGGACCAGAACTTCGAGCCCCTGGAGCGGGTGCTGCGCCACAACCGCCAGGACATCCTCAGCCTGGCCCAGCTGTTTTTCTTCCTGTGCAAGGCCTATAGCCAGCCGGAGGAGATCCCCCACGGGCAGGATTTGCTGTCGTTGGCAAGGTTCTACGAAAAAAAGGGCCTGGGGGCCCAGGCCGCCAAGTGCTACCGCCTCTGCGCCAAGGGGGCCACTCGGCCCGAGGCCTTCGAGGGCCTGGCCTCCCAAAGCAAGCGCCTGGGGAAGGTGGAGCAAGCCCTTCGCCTCTACTCCGCCATGCTCTCCCGGGGGGACAGGCCCGCCCAGGCCGCAGAGGCTTTGGCAAAGCTCTACGAACACCACTTCAAGGAGTTTTCCAAAGCCCTCCATTACACCCGCCAGGCCTTGCTGGCGCTGAGCGAGCCCGGCCTTTCCCCGGACCCCACTATACAAAAGAAGAGAATTGCGCTACAATACCGTTATGCGCGCCTGCTCCGCAAGCAAGGGTAAGGCGCAACCCACCAAGGAGGTTCCGCCACGATGGGAATGATGACCCTGCTCAAAGCCCGCAACGCCGCCGCCAAGCAAGCCAAGGGCGAGATACAGGAGGCCCTGAAGCTGTACCGGGAAGCCATGGAGGAGGGCCTTAGCGAGCCCCGTTACATCCTGGGCTACTCGGTGCTGTTGCTGCGCCAGGGGGAGTACCAAACCGCCCGGGAGCTGCTGGTAAAATTCCAAAAAGCCCCCATGACGGAGGACCAGCGCACGACCCTGTTTGTGAACTACGCCTGTGCCGTGTACAAGCTGGGAGAATTGGAAAAGGCCATCCAGGTGATGGAGGGCCAGCACCGCAAGTTGCCCAGCGGCCTGGTATACGAAACCCTGGGGTATTTGTACATTGAGGCCGGGGACAGGGAAAAGGCCCTGGCCTTTAACCAGGAAGCCCTGGAGTATGACGACGAGGACTCCATCACCCTGGACAACCTGGGCCAGGCCTATTACCGCCTTACCGGAGACAAAGCCAAGGCCAAAGAATACTTTGAAAAGGCCCTGGCTATCAAGCCCAGCCAGCTGGACACCCTGTATTTCCTGGCCCAGTACGATATCCAGGAGGGCAAGAAGGACGAGGCCCGGGAAAAGTTGGAAAAGGCCCTGGCGGGCCGCTTCTCCCCCCTGAACTACGCCACCCGGGAAAGGGTGCAGGCCTTGCTGGATACGCTGTAAGGGGGTACCCCTTCACAGCCTGGGGATGGCTCTACCTTTTCCAATGAAATCAACCCTTTGCGCCCCTCTTCGGATGGGCGTTTTTTCTTTCTCTGGGAAACGTATTTTCTTTGCGGAATGCTATTGACACCAAAACACCTTTATGGTTTAATAATTTCTGTTTCGGAGTTTACTACCACTAAACTATCCGAACCCGTCAATGCCAGGAGGTGAGCCCTTGAAGATCGGCGGAAAGCTTCGGGAGCTGAGGATTCAGCTGAATTTGACCCAGGAGGAGCTGGCCAACCGGTGCGAGCTCAGCAAAGGCTTCATCTCCCAGGTGGAGCGGGATTTGGCCTCCCCCTCCATCAGCACCCTCACCGACATGCTGGAATGCCTGGGCAGCAGCTTGCAGGCCTTCTTCGCGGAGGAGCGCAAGGAGAAGGTGGTGTTCGCCCCCCAGGACATGTTTGAAAAGGCCGACGATGAAAGCGGATCCGGGAAGATCACCTGGCTGGTGCCGGACGCGCAAAAGAACGCCATGGAGCCGATTCTGCTGGAGCTTCAGCCCGGCTGCACCTCCCAGGAGCTGCCGCCCCACGAGGGGGAGGAATTTGGCTATGTGCTCCGGGGCCAGGTACGGCTGCTGGCAGGGAAAAAGCAGTTCACCATCAAGCGGGGATACAGCTTCTGCCTTCATCCCTCCACCACCCACTGTTTGAAAAACACAGGCCAGACCGTGGCTGCCGTGCTGTGGATCTCCACGCCCCCCAGCTTTTAATGCATCATAAAGGAGCGCTCCCCCATGGTTGAAAGCATGCACCTCATCGACCTGAAAGGCATCTCCAAGGACTATGATGGCACCCGGGTCCTCAGCGATATCGACCTGTATATCCGCAAGAAGGAGTTTGTGACCTTGCTGGGGCCCAGCGGCTGCGGCAAGACCACCACGCTGCGCATCATCGCCGGGTTTGAATACCCCTCCGAGGGCAAGGTGCTCTTTGAGGGCAAGGACATCACCGACGTGCCTCCCTACAAGCGCAAGGTGAACACCATCTTTCAGAAATACGCCCTGTTCCCCCACCTCAACGTCCAGGACAACATCGCCTTTGGCCTGAAAATTGCCAAGGTGCCCAAGGACGAGATCAAGCGCCGGGTGGAGCGGATGCTGGATTTGGTGAACCTGCGGGGATACGGCAGGCGCAGCGTGGACGCCCTTTCCGGCGGGCAGCAGCAGCGGGTGGCCATCGCCCGGGCCCTGATCAACGAGCCGGAGGTGCTGCTGCTGGACGAACCCTTGGGCGCGCTGGATTTGAAGCTGCGCAAGGAGATGCAGCTGGAGCTGAAAAACATGCAGCAGCGCCTGGGCATCACCTTCCTCTACGTCACCCACGACCAGGAGGAAGCCCTCACCATGAGCGATACCGTGGTGGTGATGCGGGACGGGAACATCCTCCAGATCGGCACCCCCAAAAAGATCTACGACGAGCCCGCCAACGCCTTTGTGGCGGATTTCATCGGGGAAAGCAACATCATGCGGGGCCGGATGGTACGGGATGAGCTGGTGC
>JARKQO010000374.1 GCA_029974855.1 Eubacteriales bacterium | reverse complement strand
GGTGTTGGGCATCACCCGCAGCACCTGGGCGCCGCTGGCCTCGTCCAGAATCTCCCTGAGCATGGCCGTGGTCCAGCCCGCAGCGATGGAGATGATCCTTTTTCCCCGGACCCAGGGCCGGATCTCCCGAAGCACCCCTTTGAGATAAACGGGCTTCACCGCCAGAATCACTCCGTCGCTGGCTTTCACCAAAGAGGGGTTGTCCTGGGCGATTTGCACAGGATAGCGGGCCTGCCATTTTTGGCATTGGGCGGGGTTTACGTCATACAGGCAGATATCCTCCGGGGGCATAAAGCCCTTTTGGATCACGCCGCTAAGGATGGCCCCGGCCATGTTCCCGGCCCCGATCAGGCCCAGCTTGCCAATGGTCATGCTTCCACTTCCACTCTTACCCCGGGGGCGGGGCTTGCGGTGGCCTTGGGCTCCCGCACATGCTGGCGCACAGGTAAGGTAATGCACTTTTTGGGGCATGGGCTTACGCACTCTCCGCAGCCGGTGCACGCGTCATGAACCAGGTGGGGCTGCTTGCGCTCGCCGGAAATGGCGTTGAACTGGCATACCTTTTTGCAGATGCCGCAGCCGATGCACTCCGGCTGATCGATGACGGCGATCCTGCGGTGGTCGAAATCCCCCCAGAGGGCTCCGGTGGGGCATACCTCGGCGCACATCATGCAGCTGACGCATTTGTCCATATCAATTTGGGGCAGATGGTTTACCATTTCAATGGCGTCAAACTTGCAGCTGTCATAGCAGAGCTCGCAGCCGTCGCAGCCCACCTTGCAGGCATCCCCCACCCAGCGCCCCTGGTCCGGGGAGCTGCACAGCAGGCGCACCGGAAGGGTAACGGGCTGCATGCTCAGGATATGCTTGGGGCAAACCGCTACGCACGCGCCGCAGCTGGTGCACTTGTCCGGATCGATGGTGGCCAGCTGGGTGTATTCGTCGATGCGCAACGCGTCAAACTTACAGGCCCTGACGCAGGTGCCCAGGCCCAGGCAGGCGTATTGGCAGGCTCGGTTTCCGCCGTCCACCAAAGTGGCGGCCGTGCAATCCTCGATGCCGTGGTATTCAAACTTGGTTTTGCATTGGGTTACGGAGCCCTGGCAGATCAGCGTGGCGATCTTGCGCTGCCCGGCGGACTTTGCCTCCACCCCCATGATCTCCGCCAGCTGCCGCACCATCTCTTCCCCTCCCACCGGGCAGGCGTCGATGGCGGCGGTGCCTTCAAAAATAGCGTCCGCCAGGGCGTCGCAGCCTGGATAGCCGCAGCCGCCGCAGTTGGCCCCAGGCAGCGCCTCCCGGACCTGGTCCCGCTTGGGGTCCACAGGCACCTCAAACACCTTGTTGACCCAGGTCAGCAGCAATCCGAACAGGAGGCCCAGCGCGCCCAGCACGCCGGCGCTTGTCAATACATTCATGGGTCACCCATCCTTTCTTAGTGAAGCAGTCCGGAGAAGCCCTGGAAGGCGATGGACATGAGCCCGGCGGTGATCAGCGCCCCGGGGAAGCCATCCATCCATTTGGGCATGTTGCTGGAGGCCAGCCGCTCCCGGATGCCGGCGAAGATCACGATGGCCAGGGTAAAGCCCACCGCCGCGCTGACGCCGTTCACCACCGACTCGATCAGGTTGTAGCCCTGGCGGCTGTTGAGCACCGCCACGCCCAGCACCGCGCAGTTGGTGGTGATCAAGGGCAGGTACACTCCCAGCGCCATGTACAGGGAGCGGCTGATCTTCTTCAGCGCCATCTCCACGATTTGCACCAGCACCGCGATCACCAGAATGAAGGCGATGGTCTGCATGTACTCCAGGTTCAGGGGGATCAGCAAAAAGGCCTCCACCAAGTAGGTCAGCAGCGAGGCAACCCCCATCACGAAGGTTACCGCCATGCCCATGCCAAGGGCGGTTTCGGTCCTTTTGGACACCCCCAGGAAGGGACAGATGCCCAGGAATTGCGACATCACGAAGTTATTGACCAACACGCTGCCAATGACGATCATCATCAAGCCGTTCATCTGTTCTCCTCCTTCGCCTTCCCCAGCTTGCGCTTTTCAAAGCTTCCGGCGATAGCGTTCACCGTCAGCAGCAGCAGGCCCAGCATGATGAAGCCGCCGGAAGGCCGCACCACCAAGGTCATGGGAACGTAGCTGGCGGGCATCACCTGGGTGCCGAAGAGGGTGCCATTGCCGATGATCTCCCGCAGGGAGGAAAGGATCACCAAGGCCAAAGTGAAGCCCAGGCCCATGGAAATACCGTCCACCATGGAGGCCAAAGGCGGGTTCTTGAAGGCATAGGATTCCGCCCGGGCGAAGATGATGCAGTTCACCACGATCAGGGGGATGTAGATGCCCAGCGAGTTGGAGAGAGCGGGCAAAAACGCCTTCAGCAGCAAATCCACGATGGTAACGAAGGTGGCGATGACCACCACAAAGGCCGGAATGCGAATCTTTTCCGGAATGATGTTGCGGATGGCGGAGATGGCCAAATTGGAGAAGATCAGCACGGCGGTGGTGGCAAGGCCCATGCCCAGCCCGTTGGAAGCCGCCGTGGAAATAGCCAAAGTGGGACACATGCCAAGCAACAGCCGCAAGGTGGGGTTTTCGGTGATCAGCCCGTTCATGAAAACGGTGCCAAGCTTTTGTTTGCTCATGCGCTCGCCTCCTTTTGATGGGAACGGTTGGCCCTTGCCTTGGGCAGAGCGCCGAAGGTTTTCCGCATGGTCATGCGGTCGATGAGGGGGGTCAGCACGTTCATAAAGAGAATGGCAAAGGAACAGCCCTCCGGGTAGGCGGTGTTGAAGGCGCGAATGATGAACAGCAGCGCCGCGCAGCCCACGCCCATGATCACCTTCCCCCATTTGGTGATGGGGCAGGTCACATAGTCCGTGGCCATGAAGAACGCGCCCAGGATCAAACCGCCGCTAAGCAGCTGGTACAGGGCGTTCTGGGAGCCGGATTCCACGGAATAGAAGCAGCCGGTCTGAACCCAGAACAGCACCAAAGCCGCCCCCAGGAAAGACACCGGAACCCTCCAGTCGATGACGCGCCTCACCAGCAGGTACACGCCGCCCAGCAGCAGCGTGAACTTGGAGGTCTCCCCAAGCATGCCGGGGATGTTGCCTGTGAACAGGTCCATAAGGCTGTAGGCAGCGGCGCCATGAGCCAGAGGGGTGGCCGAGGCCACGGCATCCACAGCGGCGTTTCCCAGACCCAGAATCGCGCCCCCGTTGGGAGCGGCGGTGGCGGCCATCAACCCCGCCCAGGACAGCATCAAAATCGTCCGGGCGGCCAAGGCCGGGTTCATGAAGTTGTGCCCCAGGCCTCCGAAGATCTGCTTCACCAAAATAATTGCCAGGAAGGAGCCCACGGCGGCCATCCACCAGGGGGCGTTGGCCGGGATGTTAAAGGCCAGCAGCAGGCCGGTCACTACGGCGCTGAGGTCGGAAATGGTGGACTTTTGATGGGTGAGGCTTTGGTAGAGCCACTCGGCAAAGACGGCGCTCACCACCGCCACAGCCATCAGCAGCGCCGCCTTGGCGCCAAAAAACCAGCAGGCGGCCAGCGCCGTGGGAAGCAGGGCGATCACCACGTCCAGCATGATCCCCCGGGTGGAAACCTCTTTGTCGTACGCATAGGGAGAGGAAGAAACCACAAGCTTCTTTTGCATTATCCCTTCGCCCCTTTCTGCTTTGCGGCTTCTTCGTACCTTTGCCGGATCAGCATCTTGGACAGCTTGATGCTTTGGGTCAGATGGCGGCGGGCCGGGCAGCTCCAGGAGCAGATGCCGCACTCCATGCAGTTCATGGCATACAGCTTTTCCGCTTCCTCCAGCATATTGTTGCGGGTGTAGCGGTCAATAAGGGCCGGAGCCAGCTTCACCGGGCAGGCGTCCACGCAGCGGCCGCAGCGGATACAGGGCCCTTCCTCCTGGAACGCCACGTCCCCCTCCAGGGCCAGCAGCCCGGAGGAACCCTTGGTGATGGGGACGTCCTGGCGGCTGAGGGCCACGCCCATCATGGGGCCGCCCATCACCAGCATCCGGGCCTGGGGCAACATCCCGCCGGAGGCATTCAGGAGCCATTCCGCCGGGGTGCCAATGCGGACCCGGTAGTTGGCGGGGCTTTGCACCAGCCCTCCCACCGTCACCACCCGGTCAATCACGGGCCGGCCCTCGTACACGGCGCGGCAAAGCGCCAGGCAGGAGGCCACGTTGGATACCAGCACCCCCACGTTCAGGGGCAAGGCACCCATTTTGACCACCCGCTTGGTGAGGGCGTACACCAGCTGCTTCTCACCGCCCTGGGGGTAGCGCACGGGCAGGGAGACCACCTGGAAGGAGGAATCCCCCTCACAGGCCTGGCGCATGGACTGGACGGCATCCGGCTTGTTGGCCTCGATGCCCACCAGCACCCGTTCAATGCCCAGGGCCTTCTGCATCAGCCGGGCGCCCTTGACAATGCCCTGAGCCTCCTCCAGCATCAAGCGGTGGTCTGTGGACAGGTACGGCTCACACTCGGAGCCGTTGAGCACCAAAGTATCCAGCTTCACGTTGGGGGGGATGCTCAGCTTCAGGCCGTAGGGGAACATGGCGCCGCCCATGCCCACGATTCCGGCATTCCGGGCGATCTCCGCCAGTTCCTTGCCGGTGAGGCTCTCTGGATAGGCTGTGGGGGTAAGCTCGACCCAGGTATCCTGAAAGTCGTTGTCTATCACGACACAAGCCTGATGGCGGCTGATCTCCGCAGGAAAGCAGGGCTCACAGGTAACCACCGTTCCCGAAACCGAGGCGTGCACGGCAGCCCCCATGGGGCCCACAGCCTCCCCGATTTTCTGGCCCACCCGTACAACGTCCCCCTTCTGCACAAGGCTTTGAGAGGATGCTCCCATATTTTGATGGAGCGGGATGGTCACCCGGGGCGGCGGGGGCGGCTCGGTGATGGGCAATCCAGCGGAGGCCGCTTTCCCGCCCGGGCCTTCCTTGGGATGAACCCCGCCTGGAAACTTGTGAAACAGGTCCATGGCACTCGTTCCTTCCTTTGGTGGATTTGCGGATTCTAATGATATGTTTTAGAAATCCAACATGGATGGGTTTTTTGTAGTATACCATAAATCGTGGCATTTTGCGCAGGAAAATAGCCAACTGGGAATATTCCTCACCTTTGCCTTCGCTTGTACTCCCCGGCGGAGGAGAGCATGCTGCGGGCGTGGGCAAAGCCGCTTTCGGCATTCTGGTCCACGGAGCCCACCAGCCGGGCGATTTCCTCCACCCGCCGCTCCCCGTCCAGCTGGATCACGCTGGTGACGGTGCGCTCCCCCACCACATGCTTTTCCACCCGGTATTGGTAGTCCGCCATGGCGGCGATCTGGGCCAGATGGGTAACGCAGATTACCTGGTGGTAGCGGGCGATCTGGGCCATCTTTTCCGCCACCACGGTGGCCACCATGCCGCTGATGCCGGTGTCCACCTCGTCAAAGATCATGCAGGGCACCATGTTGCGGCTGGCCCCGGCGGTTTTCAGCGCCAGCATCAGCCGGGACAGCTCGCCGCCGGAGGCGATTTTTTCCAGAGGCTTCAAGGGCTCTCCCAGGTTGGGGGCGATAAAAAACTCCACCCGGTCGTCCCCCTGCTGGGAGGGTACCACCCGCTTGTCCTCAGGGCCCGGAGAGGCGAACACGCACTCAAAATGGGTCTGCCCCATGCCCAAATCCTTCAGCTGCCCCTCCATCAGCGCCTCAAAGCGCAGGGCCAGGGCCTTGCGCATGTCCGTCAGCAGCGCGGCCTCCTGGCGGTAGGCCAGCAGCTTGGCCTTGTAGTCCGCCTCGGCCCGCTTTAAGCGCTCCTCCATGCTTTCCAGCCGCCCCAGCTCCTGGCTCAACTCCTGGGCATGGCTCACCAGCTCCTGGGCGGGCATGCCAAAACGGCGCTCCAGGCGGCGGATCAGATCCAGCCGCTCCTGCACCGCCTCGTTGCGCTCCGGGTCGAAGCTCAGCTCCGCCAAAGCGTCCCTGAGCTCCAGGCCCAGCTCCTCCACCTCGTAATAGGCGGTGCTGAGCCTTTCCGCCAAGGATTGGTACCGCTCCTCAAAATTGGCGATGGAGGCCATGGCGTCCGCGGCGGTTTTCAGCCTAAGGGTGGCTCCGTTCTGGGCCCCGTCCCCGGCCATGACCGCGTGGTAGGCCTCCCCAAGGGCGCCGTTGATCTTCTCGGCCCCGGCAAACCGGGCCCTTTCCGCCGCCAGCTTCTCCGCCTCGCCGCTTTCCAGCTGGGCGGCCTCCAGCTCCTTGACCCGGCTGGAGATGTAAGCCAGCCGCTGGTCCCGCTGGGCGCTTTCCTTCCGCAGAGCGCTGAAGGCCTGGCTGGCATGCCTCCAGATATGGTACAGCTCCGCCACCTTGGCCTGCTGGGCCTGGAAGGCCTCGTCCCCGAAGGAATCCAAAAAGCCGATGTGGTTTTTCACGTCCAGCAGGCTTTGGTGCTCGTGCTGGCCGTGGATATCCACCAGCAGCGCCGAAACCTGCCGCAAAAACGCCAAAGGCACGATGACGCCGCATACCCGGCACAGGTTCCGGTCCCCCATGGTGATCTCCCGCTGGATGGACATGAGGTTTCCTTCCGCCTCCAAAGACTGGCTTGCCAGAAGCTCCCGCACCTGGGGGCTGCCGGAGATATCCACCAAAGCCTCCACCCAGGCCTTGTCGCAGCCGGAGCGGATCAGGCCCCGGTCCGCCCGTTCCCCCAGCACCAGGTTGATGCTGTCCACCACGATGGATTTGCCCGCGCCGGTTTCACCGGTCAACACATGCAAGCCCTCATGGAAATCCATATGCACATGTTCAATCAGCGCGATATTGCGCACCGTCATGGATACCAGCATGCAACATCCCCATCCTTTGCATCATCCCGCCGGAGTTACCGCAGCATGGCGTTGAGCCGCTCCAGCACCACAGGCACCTCTTCCACGCTGTTGAGGAGCAACAAAAAGGTGTTGTCCCCCGCCAAAGAGCCCATGATCTCAGGCCAATGCATACTGTCGATGGCCTCGGCGGCCATGTTGGCGCTGCCCGCCAGGGTCTTGATCACAATTTGGTTGTAGGCATGGGAAATGCCGATCACGGACTCGCTGAACATGCGGATAAAGCGCTCGCTGAGGCCGTTTTCCGCCTTGTCCGCCGTGGCGTACTTGTAAGCGCCGGTCGGAGAAAGCACCTTCAGCAGGCGAAGCTCCTTGATGTCCCTGGATACGGTGGCCTGGGTGACGGCAAAGCCCCGGGTCCGAAGCCGGTCCGCCAGGTCCTCCTGGGTTTCCACGTCCGCTTCCCGGATGATCTCCAGGATCGCCAATTGCCGCGAGGATTTCATTGGTGCATCCCTCCCATGGCTCAACAGCTCCATTCCGCGAGCTTGTAGCGAATCAGTTGAAAGAAGCCCTTGGGCTCCAGGCGGATGAATCGCGCATCCTGGGGGGCGCGGACCACCGTCACCTTCTGGCCGCCCCATAGCGCCACCGGCTCCTGCCCGTCCACGCTGAACTGGGCCTGGCGCTGGGGTTCAAAGTCCAATTCCAGCTCAACGGTCTGCTTGGAGGAGGACACCACGGGCCTGTGCTGCAGCGAATGGGCGCAGATCGGGGAGAGCAGAATGCAATCCACAGCCGGGCAAACGATGGGCCCCCCAGCGGACAGGGAATAGCCTGTGGAGCCCGTGGGGGTGGACACGATCAGGCCGTCGGCGATATAGCGGCCCACCAGCTCCTGGTCAATGGAGGCCTTTACCGCGATCAGTCTGGCGGAGCCGCCCCGGCTCACCACCACGTCGTTCAGGGCGGTAAAAATACTGCCGTCCGGCAAAATGGCCCGGAGCATCGCCCGGGACTCCAGCGTAAAATCGTCGTCCCTCAGCCGCCCGCAGGCGCTCTGGAGCTGCTCCAGCTCCAGCTCCGTTAAAAAGCCCACGTGGCCCACGTTGATCCCCAGCACAGGGGCATGGATGGGCCAAGCCGCCTGGTTGGCCCGCAGCAAGGTGCCGTCTCCGCCCACGGAAACCACCGCGTCCACGGACCCTTCCACCAGCCGGCCCCCTTGGGTCAGCCCGGCGGAGGGCCGAAAAAGCCGGGAGGCTTCCTCCCCCATGCTGTCCCACACCCAAGGCTCCGCCAGCACGGCAATGCCTGCCTCCCGAAAGGAGCCTGCCACTTGCCGGACAAGCTCTTTTGCATTGGGTTTGCTTTGGTGCATCACCAAAAATATGGCTTTCAACGCTGCGAGGCCACCTTTCCCAAAGGATTATACCATAGGCTGCATGATCATTCAATGCCCGATTTGGAAAGGCTTTGGTGCGCATCCCCCACCACCTGGGCGAT
>JARKQO010000364.1 GCA_029974855.1 Eubacteriales bacterium | reverse complement strand
AACCTGCTGGATTACCTGCTGCCGGAGGCGGTGGGTGCGGTGGAAGGGGCCATGGCGGGACAGCCTGTGGCCTTGGCCCTGGACGAGCGCACGGAATCGGCCCGGGTGATCACCCCCACAGGGCGGAGCGTGTCCGCCCAGGGCGGTGTGTTTACGGATACCGGGGAGATCGGCGTGTACGTGCTGGAGGAAAATCGGGCGGACGGCAGCCGGCGCACCACGCCCTTTGCGCTGCACATGGCCCCTTCGGAGGCGGATGTGCGCAGCGCCGCCATTTCCAGCCAGGGAAGCGGGGCGGCGGCCCCACGGCAGGGAGCGGGGCGGGAGATTACGGTGTTCTTCCTGCTGGCCGCCCTTGGCCTTATGTTGGTGGAATGGGAGGTGAGCCGCCGTGGGGCTTGAGTTTTTATTTCCCTGGGCGCTGCTGTTGCTGCCCCTATGCATCGGTGTCACCCTTTGGATTGAGAAAAAATACCGGGGGCGCAGGCGCTCCCTGAAAAACCGGGTAACCTTGGGGGCCCGGGTGCTGCTGCTGACGCTGTTGACTTTGGCGGTGGCTGCCCCCTCCATTTTGCTGCCCACAGGGGCTAACGTCACCTGGGTTTTGCTGGATGTGTCCGACTCTACCGCCACGGCCCAGGAGGAGGCCCGCCAAAGGCTGACCCAGGCCATGAGCCAGATTCCCCAGGGGGAGCAGGTGGGGGTGATCTCCTTTGGCAGCAACGCCATGGTGGAAACCCCCGCCTCGGGCCAGGGGGGCTTTTCGGGGGTGCGCACGGCGGTGAACCCCGAAGGCAGCGATCTCTCCCAGGCCCTTCGGCTGGCCGGAGCCTTGATTCCGGAGGAAAGCGCCGGGCGCATTGTGGTGGTCAGCGACGGGCAGACGGACGACGCCAAGGCAGCCTCTGCCGCCCTGGCGGCCCGGGGGGTGCTGGTGGACGCGCTGGAGCTGACCCCCTCCCGGCCCCAGGACGCCCAGGTAACCCAGGTGAAAACCCCCACAGAGGTCTATGAGGGCCAGTCCTTTTCCATCGAGGTGACGGTGGACAGCACCTTGGACACCACCGCCACCTTGGTGCTCTACCAAAACCGGCAGCCCACCGCCACCCGGGAGGTGACGCTGCGCAAGGGACAGAATATCTTCGCCTTCCAGGATACGGCCAGCCAGACCGGGGTGGTGACCTATGAGGCCCGGCTGCTGGCCCAGGGGGACGGGCAGAGCCGCAACAACAGCGCCAGCGCCTACCTCCACGCCTGGGGCACGCCCCATGTGCTGCTGGTGGAGGGCCAGCCGGGGGACGGCCGGGAAATGGGCAAGATGCTGAGTAGCGGCGGCATGAATCTGGAAATCATCCAGGCCCAGCAGCTGCCGGAAAACCCGGAGGCGTTGCGCCAGTACGACGCCATCGTGCTGGCCAACGTGGACGTGGACAGCGCGGGAGAGGCCCAGTGGCAGGCCCTGGAGGTGGCGGTGCGGGTGCTGGGCCGGGGCCTTTGTGTCCTGGGAGGCGGCAGCAGCTACGCCCTGGGCGGCTATCGGGGCAGCCTGCTGGAAACCATGCTGCCCGTCACCATCGACGTGCGCAATCAACTGCAAATGCCCTCTCTGTCCTTGATGCTGGTGATCGACAAATCCGGCTCCATGACGGAGGGGCAGTTCGGCACCAGCCGTTTGGAGGTAGCCAAGGAGGCGGCCATGCAAGCCACCCAGGTGCTGACCCAGCGGGACCAAATCGGGGTTATCGCCTTTGACGACGCGGCCAAGTGGGTGGTGCCCTTGCAACAGGTCACGGATGTGGCGGCCATTCAAAGCCTCATCGGCACCATCCGCCCCGGGGGCGGCACGGCCTTTTACTCGGCCCTGTCCCAGTCCGTAGGGGCGCTGATGGCGGCCAAGACCCCGCAGAAGCACATCATCTTCCTTTCCGACGGACAGCCCGCTGACTCGGGGTTCCAGGGCTTGGCCCAGGACGCGGCGGACAACGGCATCACCATCACCACCGTGGCGGTGGGTACCGGGGCCAACACCAAGCTGATGGAGCTGATCTCCACCATCGGCGGGGGACGGGCCTATACAGCGGGGGAGTTTGACAACATCCCCAAAATCTTCACCAAGGAAACGTTTTTGGCCGGGGGCAGCTATGTGCAAAACCGGGAATTTACCCCGGTAATTACCGAAAACTCCAGCCTCACCGCCTTTGAGGGTTTCCCGGCGCTCCAGGGATACCTCACCGCCACGGAAAAGCCCCTGGCTACGGTATCCATGGTCAGCGACCAGGAGGACCCCCTGCTGGCCTGGTGGCCCTATGGGGCGGGAACGGTGCTGGCCTGGACCAGCGACAGCGAAGGGGCCTGGACCCAGGATTTCCTGATGTGGAAGGACGGACCTGCCTTTTTCGGCGGCCTGGTCACCAAAACTTTGGCCCGGGAGGCTAAGGACGGCACCTTGGAGGTCGCCACCGAAAACGGCATGGCTTCCATCCGCTATACTTTGCCAGAGGAAGCGGAAACCCCGGGCGGGGCGAAAACCCAGGCCACGGTGCTGCTGCCCGACGGCACCCAGCAGGTGGCCCAGCTGACTCAGACCGAGGCCCAGGTATACGAGGGCAGCTTCGCCGCCTCCGGCCAGGGAGCCTATGCCCTCCGGGTGGAGCAAAAGCAGGGGAATGAAACCCTCCGGGTCAAGGAGGGGGGAACCGTGGTCACCTTTTCAGAGGAGTACGACCTGCGGAGCCAAAGCGCCCAAGGGATTCTGGAGGGTCTGACCCAGGCCACCGGCGGCAAAATGCTGGGGGCCGATGATCCGCTGCTGTCGCCCCAGCACCGCAGGGCCAGCGTCCGCAAGCAGATCACCACGCTGCTGTGCATCCTGTCCTTGATCGTGCTGATGTTGGATATCGCCCTGCGGCGGCTGTCCTGGGAAACGGCGGTCCAGCGGTGGCTGCAAAAGATCGGCGCGGCGAGAACTGACGCGGAGGAGTCCCGCAAGGTCAAGCAGACGGCCACAGAGGCCGCCCGGAACACACAGGAGGCCTCCGCCAAGGCCCCGGCCACGGCCAAAGAGAGAAAGGCCCGGGAAAGCCAGGCCGCCGTGGACACCGCCAGCAAGCTGCTGGAGGCAAAGCGGCAGCGGAAGCAATTATAATCACATGGTTTAGTGGGAAAGCCCGGCCTGAAAGAGAGCCAGGAGCTTGGGCACAAAGATGATGGCCCCGACGAGGGCGGCGGCAATGGCGGCCACCAGCACGGCCCCGGCGGCGGTGTCCTTCACCAGCTTGGCCCGGGGGTCCACCTGGGGAGATACCATGTCCACCAAGGTTTCCAGGGCTGTGTTGAGAAGCTCCGCCATCAGCACCAGCCCAAAGAGCAAGATGCAGATCATCCATTCCAGCCCGCTCAGGCCCACCAGCGCCCCAAACACCACCACCAGGACCATCATCCCCAGGTGGATGACCATGTTCCGCTCCGCCTTGAAGCTGGCCAAAATCCCCTCAAAGGCAAAGGAGAAACTGGACAGAAAGCCCCGCTTGTGGGCCGTGGCGGGCAGGGGGCCGGAGCGCTTTTCCCCGCTGAAATAACGCATCACAAAGGCGGTGAAAGGGGCCAGATAGGCCACGGAGCACAGCAGCCCGCCCAGCACATCGCTGAAAAAATGCACCCCCAAATACACGCGGCTGAGCCCCACCAAGATCACGATCAAAGAGAGGAAGGCCCACAGAAGCTTCTTTTTCCCCTTGGAAAGGTCGGAGCTGCCCACCAAAAACATCAAAAAGCCATAGAAGCACGCGGCGGCCATGGTATGACCGCTGGGAAAGCTGTATCCGCTTTCCACGATCAGGCGCACGGCCTCCCCGGGCCTGGGGCGCACAAACAGGCTTTTCAGCGCCAAATTCAGCAGCACCGAGAGCATCATGTTCAGCAGCAGGGGCACCCTGTATTCCCGCCTGGGCAGAAACAGCACCAGCGCAAAGCAAAGGGCCAGCAGCACAGGCCAGCTTCCCAGCATTGTGCACAACATCCAAAACCCGGTGGCAAAAGGAGACACCGTCCCAGCCACCAGGCCGTGGGCCCACTCGTCCACAGGTCCCATCTTTTCCAGAAGCAGGGCCAGCAGGATAAACAGCAGCCCGCAGAGCCCGGCGAGAATCCATGGGGTATGGCGGCGCGGTTTCATGGGAATCCCTCCTGTTGGAAGATGGGCCTATCATACCACAGGTTGCCTCCCCAAATCAAAATGAATCCCGCCGAATCCCCGGAAGGAAGTTTGGGGAGCCGTGTAGAAAAAGGGGGAGAACAACCGCGCTTTCAGAGCCGGGTAAGGAGTGGAACGCATGTACAAGACCGGGGTGTACTTCGGGAGGTTTTGCCCGCCCCACAGAGGGCATCTGTACCAGATGATCGAAGCCTCCACCCAATGCGAAAAGCTGATTGTGGTGATTTCCGACAACGCCAACCAAACCCGCAGGATCTGCGAAAGCGCGGGGCTGCCCATGATTTCCTACCAGCTGCGCAAGCAGTGGATTTCCCAGCAGATTCAGGATATGGAGCACATTGTGGTGCGGGTGCTGGACGAGACGGACATCCCCGAATACCCCAACGGCTGGGTGAAATGGAGCCAGCGGATGCGCCAGGTGGTGCCGGAGCCCATTGACGCGTTCTTTATCGGGGACCAGGAGGACCAGGCAACCTTAGAGCGGCACTTCCCGGAGGCCAATGTGGAGCTGTTTGACCCCTCCCGCACCCGCTATCCCATCTCCGCCACGGATATCCGCCACAACATCCTCAAAAACTGGCATTACATTTTAGGCTCCGCCCGGCCCTTTTTCGCCAAAAAGGTGCTGATCGCCGGTACGGAGAGCTGCGGCAAGACCACGCTGACCAAGTGCCTGGCCAAGCTGTACAACACCTCCTGGTCTGAGGAGGTGGGGCGCTACTACGCCAGGGACTACCTGGGCAACGACGAAACCATCTTCACCGACGTGGACTTCGGCCGCATCGCCCATTTGCAGTACGAGCAGGACTACCATGCCCTGCGCTCCGCCAACAAGGTCTGCTTCTTCGATACCGATGCCACCTACACGGACTATTTCAGCGAGCTGTACATGGGCCACCGCAATGCCTTGGTACAGGCCTACATCGACCCCTCCCGGTACGATTTGCTGCTGTACCTGCTGCCGGACGTGAAATGGGTGTCCGACGGGCAGCGGCTGCACGGGGAGCAGGAAAAGCGCATGGCCCTGAGCAAGCATTTGCACGAGATGTACATTTCCCATGGCTTTGGGGGCAAGCTGGTGGTGGTGGGAGGGACTTACAACCAGCGGCTGACCAAGGCCATTGAGCTGGTGGACGGGCTGCTGCCGGGGATCGCGCCTTAAGGGAAGATGGAGGGTCAAGGAAGATATGGATATAGTAAGGGTTGCCGCGATTCAATTTGAGCATGCAAACGGAAACAAGGGAAAAAACCTGGAAACGATCCAGAGATTTGTGATGGAAGCCGCGCGGGAAAACGTCCAGGTCATCGCGTTCCCGGAATGCTGTATCACGGGGTATTGGTTTTTGCGCAGTTTATCCGAGCAAGAGCTGCTGGAGCTGGCGGAGCCGGCGTTTTCAGGGCCTTCATCCTTGTTTTTGATGGAGCTGTCCCAAAAATACAATATGACCATAGGGGCAGGCCTGCTGGAAGAGGACGGCGGCAAGATGTATAACACCTACATCATTGCCATGCCAAACGGGGAGTTCAGAAAGCACAGAAAGATCCACGCTTTTGAAAGCGATTTTATCCATGAGGGAGACAGCCTTACCGTATTTGATACGCCCCATGGATGCAAGGTGGGTATCCTGATCTGCTATGACAACAACATCATCGAAAATGTCAGAATGACGGCGCTGCTGGGCGCACAGATCATCCTTGCCCCCCACCAGACCGGCGGCTGCCGTTCCAATGATCCCAACATCATGGGGATCATCGATATGGAACTGTGGAGGAACAGGGAAAAGGACCCGGCGGCCATAGAAGCGGAGTTTTACGGCGATAAAGGCCGGGGCTGGCTCATGAGATGGCTGCCCAGCCGTGCCCATGATAACGGGGTTTTCTATGTATTCAGCAATGGCGTTGGAGCCGACGACGATGAAGTCAGGACCGGCAATGCCATGATCATCGATCCCTATGGAAGAATCCTGAAGGAAACCTGGGCCGCTGCTGACAAAATGGTGATAACAAACTTGGACATGAGCTTCATACCCGAAAGCACCGGTCAGCGATGGATCAGGACAAGGAGGCCGGATTTGTATGCTCCTCTCGCGGAATTTACCGGAAAAGAGGTAAGCACACGGAAGCTTAGGTTTGACAGCAAGGGGGTCTGAGGCCCCAAAGCCCCTGCATGCCAGACAGCCATTTAGGTACTTTGGGGGAACAGACCAAGCGCATGGCCATCAGCAAGCATTTGAAGAAGATGTATATGGCCTATGGCTTTGGGAACAAGCTTGTACCAGTGGGCGGGACCTACAATCAGCGCCTGACCGGTACCATTGAGCTAGCGGATACCCTGTTGCCGAGGATTGAGCCCTAAGGCGAGGTGAGCATAAAAAGGTGCTGGGGATTGGCTATGGGTTACATTGCTGGCCCCGGCCCTATTTGATTTTGCGCCTTACCCCTATGCAGGGCAATAAGTGGCATTACCAAAGTGTTGAATCTCAATATTTAGATTTTCTAATTATACTTTCAATTTTACCATAGTTTCTGTAAACTTCTTTAATTACATAGACATCAGTTAACTAATTCAGACATTTCATTTTTTATTTCATCATACCTAATAAATGCAAAAGAATTTATATCACCAATTTTATAATTTACAAACCTCTGATATTCATACTGTATACTATTTAACACATCATATAATGCATCAACATTAGATATTATCACTACCTGTGTAGGTAAAGGAATTTCTGAGAATTTTGGTTGGTAATTTGCCCCCTCATCATATAAATACTGCATATATTTGATGGTATATTGTATAAGAATATCTTGGTTAGAAGTTCCAGTAGACTTTTGAATTGTCTTCAAATCTTCTTCAAACATTGCTGAAACTTTTCTGGCATCATTGTCAAAAACTAAACACTTAGTAGAAATAAGAGGTCTTCCCTCAGCTCCTTCTAGTATTCTTTCTTCATTTTTTATAGCATTTTCATATGCAAAATCGCAACAAACATTTTGGTTATTTCTTAATGAAACTAATCCACCAACTACTAGCTCTCTTTTTAAGTTATCATCTAAAACTGTGTAATTGATGTTAAATAGGTTGATTGCAACATACATTTTTTTTGCATCTTCATCACTAACAGCTTCAATGCTTTCGCCTATAATACTATGATAAAGATATTCTATATCATAAAATGCACCAATTTCATTTAAATAACTATAATAATAATCTCTAATAGCAACAAATTGCTCAACTGTTTGCACACAAATATTCCCATCGAAGACTTCTATACCATTATCCTGCAGGTACTTAAAATAATCATCATTTAAGTTGATAAAATCATTTCCCAATGATTCCGCAACTGAAGGAAATGCCTTATTTCCTTCAAAATTCTGACTAATTTCAGATAATTCTTCTACACTTGGTGCCGGTGATTCTGCAAATGCTACACTATATAATGTGCCTTGTAGTGCAAACGCTAATAGTAACGACAACGCTCTTTTTACCAATTTTAATTTCATACTTTTCTCCCCTTTGATTGCGAACATCTCATAATTTGCCTATATATTAGCACTTTTAGCAAAAGATATCAAGGAACTGGCTGGCTATTTTTATACTATCAACTGGCTGTTTTTATACTATCAACTTTTCCAAAAACTCTTCCTCCGTCAGCACGGGGATGCCCAAGGCCACGGCCTTGTCCAGCTTGCTGCCCGCCTTTTCCCCGGCCAGCACAAAGGCAGTTTTTTTGCTGACGCTTCCGGCGGCCCGGCCTCCGTGGGCGGCGATCAGGGCTTCCGCCTCCTCCCGGGACAGGCCGGGCAAGGTGCCGGTGACCACGACGGTGAGCCCCGCCAAGCTGTCCGACACGGCCCCGCTGGCATGCTCGGGAACCACCCCGGCAGCCAGCAGTCGGTTCACCATGTCCCTGTTCTCCGAAAAGCTGAAAAACTCCACAATGCTGGCGGCCACGATCTCCCCGATTTCCGGGATGGCCGTAAGCTGAGGAATATCCGCCTGCTCCACCTTCTCCAAAGAACCGAAGGCAGCGGCCAGGTCCCGGGCGGTTTTGCGGCCCACGTTGGGAATGCCCAAAGCGAACAGAAACGCGTCCAAGGCGCAGTGGCGGCTGGCCTGAAGGGCGGCGATCAGGTTTTCCGCCCGCTTTTGCTGGAAGCCCTCCAGGGGCAGCAGATCCTCCACGCTGAGGCGGTACAGATCCGCGCTGTCCCGGATACCCAGCCGGTCATAGAGCAGCTCAGCGGTTTTCTCGGAGAAGGTGTCGATGTCCATGGCGTTGCGGCCCGCGAAGTGGGCCAGCCGGGCCACCGCCTGGGGCTTACAGGTGGAGCGGTTCAGGCAGAACAAATGCGCGCCCCGCTCCGTCACCGGCTCGCCGCAGGAGGGGCAGGCTTCCGGCGGCACAATGGGTTTTTCCTCCGGGGTAGGCTCCCCAACGCGGCCCATGATCTCCGGGATCACGTCGTTGCTGCGGCGAATCCACACCTCGCAGCCCACGGCCACCTTCTTGCGCAGAATATCCCCGTAGTTGTTCAGGGTGGCCCGCTGCACGGTGACGCCGCCGATGTCCGTGGGGGCCAGGTGGGCCAGGGGGGTCAACTTGCCGGTGCGGCCCAGCTCCCAGGTCACGTCCAACAAAGTGGTGACGTTTTCCTCCGCCGCGAATTTGTATGCCACGGCCCAGCGGGGGAATTTGTCGGTATAGCCCATGGCGGCCCGGGTTGCAAAATCCGAAACCTTGATAACAGCGCCGTCGATCAGGTAATCCAGGGTCTCCCGCTGGCTTTCGATCTCCTCGATCTTGGCCTGAATCTCCACCTCGTCCCGGACGAAGGCCACGTAAGGGCTGGTGGGAAAGCCGTTTTCCTTCAAAAAGGCCATCATGCCCTCATGGTCCCCAAAGGGGGGATTCTCGCAGGCCCCCACCTGGTAGAAAAAGGCGTCCAGCTTGCGCTGGGCCGTCACGGCGGGGTCCAGGTTCCGCAGGGCCCCGGCGGCTCCGTTCCGGGCGTTTTTCAGGGGCTCGGCGGCGGTGCGGTTGTAGGCCTTCAGGGTGCTGAGCCGCATGATGCATTCCCCTTGGACCTCCAACAGCCCCTGGAAGGGAATGGACAGGGGAATGGAGCGCACGGTGCGGACCTGGGGCAAAATGCCCTCGCCCACCTCGCCGTTGCCCCGGGTGGCGGCCTGAATTAGCTGCCCGCCCCGGTAGGTCAGGTTGATGGTGAGCCCGTCCAGCTTGTATTCGACCCCATAGGAAAGAGGCGGCAGGGGCTGGGAGCTGCCGTCGGAGAGCTGGTGATGAAGCTTTTGGCAACGGGCCAGCCATTGGGCCAGCCCCTCCTGGCTTTGCACCTTGTCCATGCTCCACAGCCGCTGGATGTGGCGGTGCTGGGTGAAGGCCTTCAGGGGCTCCGCCCCCACCCGGACGGTGGGGGAATCGGGCAGCACTGTGCCCAGTTCCTTTTCCAGGGTGTTAAGCCGGTCGTACAGCGCGTCCCACTGGGCGTCGCTCATGGGGCTGTCCCCGGTGGTATAGTACCGCTTGGCGGCGTCGTTTAGCTGCTTAACCCATTCCTCCATCTGCCGGAGGGGTTCCTCTACCTGATGTGCCATGGCAAGGCCCCCCTTACACGCTGACCTTGACGATGGGAGCGATGGAAAGGGAAAATTCCTTAATCCCGTAGGCCGCAAAGGAGATGACGATGCGGGCGTCGCTGCCGCTGCCGCGAATCTCCGTTACGTTCCCCTCCCCGAACTTCTTGTGCATCACCCGGTCCCCGGCCTGGAACAGCGCCGCCACGGCGCTGGCCGGCACCGTGCTGGCCGCCGAGGGGGTGAAGCCCTTCTGTACCCCGGGGATTCCCAAAGCGCTTCCATGGGAGCCGATGCCGTTGCCCCGCTTGGGAGGCATCACCACCTTGGGCACCCCAAAGGTCATGGGGGAGGGATCGTGCTGCTTGGGAGCCCGCTTGGTGACGGGGTGGGAATAGGCCTCGATGGCCCCGGGGAAGCTCTTTTCCCGCTTGCTGATCCACTCGTCGTCCAGCAGGCGCTTGGGAATCTCCCCCACAAAGCGGCTGGGGGCGTTATAGTTCAGCTGGTTGTAGAGCATGCGCTGGGCCGCGTAGCTGAGGTAGAGCTTGCGCATGGCCCGGGTGATGGCCACATAGCACAGCCTGCGCTCCTCCTCCAGCTTGGCGTCATCCATGAGGCTGCGGCCGCTGGGGAAGATCCCTTCCTCCAGCCCCGAGAGGAACACGATGGGGAACTCCAGGCCCTTGGCGCTGTGGACGGTCATCAAGGTCACGTACTGGGCGTTGGCCTCCTGGCTGTCCAAATCGGTGATCAAGGCCACGTTTTCCAGGTAGTCCTCCAAGGTGGCGTTTTCCGCGGCCTTTTCATACTCCGCCACGGCCCCCACAAATTCGTCCATGTTTTCCACCCGGGCCTTGGCCTCGTCGGAGAGGTCCTTCTCGTACTGGCGCCGCAGGCCGGTCTTGTCAATCAGCAGCTTCACGAAATCCGTGATGCCCATGTCCTCCCGGAGCATCACCAGCTCGTTCATGAGCTCCCCAAACTCCCGCACGCACTTGCGGGGACGGGCCGACAGGGTTTCCGGCACATCCATCAGCGCGCTGTACAGGGGCATTTCTTTTTCCAGGGCATAGCGGGAAAGCTCGCCGATGGTGCTGTCCCCGATGGAGCGCTTGGGCTGGTTAATGATCCGGCGCAGGCTCACGTCGTCGGAGGGGTTGACGATGCAGCGCAGGTAGGCGATGATGTCCTTCACCTCCCTGCGGTCGTAGAAGCGAAGGCCGCCGTAGACCTTGTAGGGGATGCCCGCCCGCATCAGCATTTCTTCCAGCACGCGGCTTTGGGCGTTGGTGCGGTACAGCACCGCCATGTCCCCGTAGGCGGAGGAGCCCAGGCGCAGCTGCTGCATCCGGTCGCAGACCCAGGCCGCTTCCTCCCGCTCGTCTCCGGCGCAAAAGACCTTGATGGGGCTTCCGGCGGGCAGCTCGGTCCACAGGGCCTTTTCCTTGCGGCCCTCGTTGTGGGCGATCACCTGGTTGGCGGCGTCCAGAATGTTGGAGGTGCTGCGGTAGTTCTGCTCCAGCTTGATCACGGTGGCATCCGGGAAGTCCTTCTCAAAATCCAGGATATTGCGGATGTCCGCCCCCCGCCAGCCGTAGATGGACTGGTCGTCGTCGCCCACCACGCACAGGTTGCGGCTCTTTTGGGTCAGCAGCTTCACCAAGGAATACTGGGCGAAATTGGTGTCCTGGTATTCGTCCACATGGACGTACTGGAACCGGTCCCGGTACCCTTCCAGCACCGGGGGATGGTCCGCCAGCAGCTCCAGGGTGCGCATCAGCAGGTCGTCGAAATCCAGGGCGTTGGCGTTGCGCAGCCGCAGCTCGTACTGGTGGTAAATATCGTGGATTTGCTGGCAGCGAAAGTCCTTCCCGGAGGACGCAAACCACTCGTCCGGGGACAGCAGGCGGTTTTTGGCGTCGGAAATCTTGCTTTTGATCTCCCGGGGGGGCAGGGCTTTCTCATCGATGTTGCTTTGCTTGAGCAGCTCCTTGATGACGCTCATCTGGTCGTCGTCGTCGTAGATGGTGAAGGAGCGGGTGTAGCCCAGCTTCTCAATATCCTTGCGCAAAATTTTGGCGCACATGGCATGAAAGGTGCTCACCCACACATGCTCGCCCTTTTCTCCCACCAGTGCCATAAGGCGCTGCTTCATCTCTTTGGCGGCCTTGTTGGTGAAGGTAATGGCCAAAATGCGATAGGGCGCCACGCCGCGCTCCAAAAGATTGGCTACGCGGTAGGTAAGCGCCCTGGTCTTGCCACTCCCGGCCCCTGCCAGAATCAGCACAGGCCCCTCAAGGGTCTCGGCGGCCTTTCGTTGCTGGGGGTTCAAAGCATCCAAATTCATGTTTTGTTCCTCTACTTTTACTTCGTTGGTACGCCTTCCTCATCATGGAGACGGTCCAGCAGTATGTTGTACCCGTCCGCGCCGTAGAGCAGACAGCGGTTCACGCGGCTGATGGTGGCGGTGCTTGCGCCCGTCCTCCTGGCAATCTCCTGATAAGTCACCTTTTTGCGAAGCAGCACCGCCACCTCCAGGCGCTGGGTGATGCTTTTGAGCTCCTGCACGGTCAAAACGTCCTCGCAGAACCGGTATGCCTCCTGTGCGTCGCGCAAAGACAACAGGGCCTTCATCAACAGATCGGTTTGCTCATTGCGGACCTTGGGCTCAAACATGTTACATCCTCCGAAAGCCAACTTCTCCCGCTATTCATTATACCATAAAAAAGGATAGAAGGAAAGCGCGGGCATTTTAGAGGAAGAAACCGGGGAAGGAAAGGGCGTTATTTTTCCTTTGGGGGCTTTTTGCCCACCACGCCGCCGGTCATTTCGCTGAAGCTGCGCTTGAACTTGTCCGCGCCGGCCCGGAAGCCCCCGGAAAGGAAGGCAAACAGCAGGACGCCCCCCACCAGGGCCACCAGAATCCATACGATGGTGCCCCCGGCTCCCTTGCTGCTGGCGGAGGCGCTGCCCTGGTCGGCGCCGGCCCCGGAGCCCCCCACGTCGCTGGCCCCGGCGGAGCCGGTGATGCCCCCGTACATGGCCTTGTAGATCACCTCCGCCATGGGTTCGGTGGAGGCCAGCACCCGCTCCTTGCTCACGGTGTGGGTGCCGAACTCCAGCAAAACCGCCCGGGGGGACAAATCCTGGTTGTAGCTGCCCTTGCCCATATAGATGTCCTTGATGAGCTTGGGGTAGATTTTGTCCGCCACCGCCTTGATTTGCTTGGCCAAGTTCAGGTTCGGCTCCCGGTTCTGGTTGCCCCGGCCCACCAGCAGGCGGACCTTGGTCATCTTTTTATTGCCGATGGTGACGGTGTACTCGTCCGGGTCCGGTATGCCGTCCCGATGGATGTCGAAGATGGCGTCCGGATTGCTTTTCAGCAAAGCCACGGCGGTTTGGCGGCTGCGCCGGTAAGCCCCGGCGTCATGGGGGTGGTGGGTTTCGTTGCTCCGCTCCACCGTAACCCCCATGTCCTCCAGGTGCCCGCCCAAGGCCTTCGCTACATCATAGATGCCTCCATGATCCTTGGAGCTGGTTTTTCCGTCCCCCTCCTTGTAGCTTTCATCGCTGTGGGTGCAGTACAGGGCGATCTTCCGGTTTCTGCCCACGGGGGCGCTTACGGGCATGGAGCCTTCCACGTCCAGCCAGCTTACGTCCGGCAGCTCGATGGTGCCCAGCAGCTCCACCTTGGCGGAGTGGTTTTCCCGGTTCACCTCCGTCACCCGGAAGTGCTGGTTGTCCGCGCTGATGTACTCGTCGTCCACGTCGCAATCCCCGCAGACCCGTGTCACCAGAAGCCCCTGCCCGTCAAAGAGGCCGTACACCTCGTCGGGAAGATCGGTGTTGGACTGGTCCGCCGCCTCCGCCAGGGCGGGGGAAGGCAAAAAGCCAGCCAGCAGTACCAGCGTCACCAGCAGCCATCCCATGGCCGAATGTACCTTGCGCATTAGCGATCTCCCTCCTTTTCCCGCACGGGGTTGTGGACCCGCTCATGGTCCGGCTCCTCCGTGCCCCGCAACAGGCGCTCCAGGGCCTCTCCCAGCAGCTCGCACAGCACCACGCCCAAAATGCCGCTGAACACCATGGCGTCAAAGAAGCCCGCGCCGCCCAGCACCAAGGTCTGGTCTATCCCGTTGCCCCAGGTGACAATGCCCTGGACCACATCCGCCAGCAAAATGCCCAGCACGCCGCAGACAAAGGCCCCGCGCCGGGACCGGCCCAAAAGGTAGGCCACCAGGCCGCCCACGATGCCGTAGAGGATCAGGGGATCGATGATCATGGCCTCCGGCTCGTCGGGCAACAGGGCGGAGAGGGCATACACGATCCCTGCCGTCACCACGGCCCCGATCAAGGCCCGAATCCGCTCCTTGGCGGTGTCCGCCTTTACCAGCAAAAACACGCAGATGCCGATGGGAACCACCGTACCCCCCAGGTTGAAGCTGACCCTTCCAATGGTAACGTTGGGGATCAGCGTTCCAAAGAACATCAGCGCGATCAAAAGGAGCGCCATCTTATCGGACAAATGCATCTTGTCCAGCACCCGCTGGGCCACCCCAAAGAAAACCAAAATGGCAACCACCGTCAACAGGATCATCCCCACGGACATACCAACGCTTCCCTTCGCAAACAAAGTCAAGGGTAGTTTTGTCCGGGGAAGGAACGAGTATGCGTCAGGGACCAGAATCCGCCGGGACAAGCCCGGTCATTTTCAGGGATTTCCCCGGTTTCGAGCGTTTCAAAACGAAAAAAACTGTGTATCAATCTTGCGTGACCCTTTGCTTGGTGGTATACTACATTTTGGTGCCTTTTGATATTTTAGTGAAGCGGCGATCCCCGGTTGCCGTTCCCAGGAGGAAAGCGCATGCAGCACACGGTGGAAAAACTCTCCAGCAACAAGGTCAAAATCTCCTTTACAGTACCGGCCTCTTCCTTTGAGGAAGCCATTGAAAAAGCGTACCTTAAAATGCGCGGCCGCGTCAACGTGCCGGGCTTTCGCAAGGGCAAGGCTCCCCGCAAGCTGATTCAGCGCATGTACGGCGATGGGATTTTTTATGACGAAGCGCTGGATATCCTTTTCCCCGAAGCCTACCTCACCGCGGTGAAGGAAAGCGACCTCCATCCTGTGGGCCGCCCGGACGTAAACGTGGAGGAAATGGAGGAAGGCAAGGATTTGGCCTTCTCCTGCGAGGTCTTTGTGCAGCCCGAGGTAAAGCTGGGCCAGTATAAGGGCGTTTCGGTCACCCGCCTGGTGCGGGAGGTTCCCCAGGGGGACGTGGACGCCCGGGTGAGCCAGGAGCAAAAGCGCGTGGCCCGCAGCGTGGAAGTGACCGACCGGCCCGTGCAAAACGGCGACCAGGTGAACCTGGATTACGCTGGCGCCGTGGACGGCGTGCCCTTCGAGGGCGGCACCGCCCAGAGCCAGACCTTGGTGATCGGCTCCGGCAACTTTATCCCCGGCTTTGAGGAGCAGATGGTGGGCATGGCCATCGGGGAGGAGCGGGACCTCACCGTCACGTTCCCTGAAAAGTACCATTCAGAGGAATTGCAAGGCAAGGACGCGGTGTTCCATGTGAAGGTCAACGGCATCACCGTGGAGGAGCTGCCGGAATTGGACGACGACTTCGCCAGCGAGGTCAGCGACTTTGACACCTTCCAGGAATACCAGGACGACCTGCGCAAAAAGCTGCAGGAGGCCTCCGACCAGCGCTCCACCGAGAACGCCAAGGAAAGCATGCTCCAGGCCATCGTTCAGGAGGCCGAAATCGACCTGCCCGATCCCATGATCGAGGAGAAGCTGGACGAGATGATGGAGCAGATGTCCTGGCGGATGCAGCAGCAGGGCTTCACCCTGAAGAAGTTCCAGGAGCTCACCGGCCAAAGCGACGAACAGATGCGGGACGGCTACCGGGAAGAGGCCAAGAACGCCTTAAAGACCGAGCTGGTGGTGGAGGAGATCATCAAGGCGGAAAACATCCAGACCGACGAGGCGGATGTGGACAAAATGCTGGAGGAATACGCCGCCTCCGTGGGCCAGAGCGCGGAGCAGCTCAAGAAGGGTTTCAGCGAAGGGCAGATGGAATACTTCGCCCACCGCTCCAGGATCAACAAGGCCTATGACCTGCTTTGGGAGCATGCCCAGGTCAAGGACGAAACTGCCACGGACGCCCCGGAAAATCCCGGGGAGGCCTCCCAGCAGGAGGCTCAGGAAGCATAAGAAAACCAAACGGCGGGTGGCAGCGCAATGTTGTGGCTTCTCCCGCCGTTTGTTTCCCCAGTCACACATAATCCGCACCCTCGGGGCATATCCTTACAAGGTATCCCCAGCTAAAGAGAACAAGCCATCGGCTTCAAGGAGGAAACCATGAACCTTATCCCAATGGTCATTGAGCAAACCAACCGGGGAGAGCGCTCCTTTGATATCTACTCCCGCCTGCTGAAGGACCGCATCGTGTTTTTGGGCGGCGAGATCCACGACGACACCGCCAACGTGGTGGTGGCGCAAATGCTGTTTTTGGAGATGGAGAACCCGGACGCGGACATCTCCCTGTATATCAACAGCCCCGGCGGCAGCGTCACTGCGGGCATGGCCATCTACGACACCATGAACTATATCAAGCCCCATGTGCGCACCGTATGCATCGGCATGGCGGCCAGCATGGGAGCGTTTTTGCTGATGGCCGGGGAAAAGGGCAAGCGCCTGGCCCTTCCCAACAGCGAGATCATGATCCACCAACCCTTGGGCGGCGCCCGGGGACAAGCTACCGACGTGGCCATCCATGCGGAATGGCTGCTGAAAACCAAGAAGAAGATGAACGCCCTCATCGCCGAGATGACGGGCCAGCCGCTGGAGAAGGTGGAAAGGGACGTGGAGCGGGACTACTTTATGAGCGCCGAGGAAGGCCTGCAATACGGCATCATCGACGAGATCTACCAGCCCCGTTCCTCCAGCAAATCGTGAGGTGACACAAGATGCCCGGAGACGATTTTAACCCAAGGATTCCCAAGCTGAAGCGCTGCAGCTTCTGCGGGAAGACCAATGAACAGGTCCGCCGCCTGGTGGCAGGGCCCAATGTTCATATCTGCAACGAGTGCATTCTGCTCTGCCAGGAGATCATCAGCGACGATTTCGCCACGGTGGAGGAGATTGAACCCGCGGATATCCCCAGCCCCCGGGAGATCAAGGCGGTGCTGGACCAATATGTGATCGGACAGGAGGAGGCCAAGCGGGCCCTCTCGGTTTCGGTATACAACCATTACAAGCGCATCGACGCGCCCCCGGCCCAGGACCAGGTGGAGCTGCAAAAGAGCAACATTCTGATGGTGGGCCCCACGGGCTGCGGCAAGACCTTTCTGGCCCAAACCCTGGCGAAGATTCTGCACGTGCCCTTTGCCATCGCCGACGCCACCAGCCTGACGGAAGCGGGCTACGTGGGCGAGGACGTGGAGAACATTCTGCTGCGGCTGATCCAAAACGCCGACTACGACATTCCCCTGGCCCAGCGGGGCATCATCTATATTGATGAGATCGACAAGATCGCCCGCAAGACCGAGAACCCCTCCATCACCCGGGACGTCAGCGGCGAGGGCGTGCAGCAGACGCTGCTGAAGATTCTGGAGGGCACCATTGCCAGCGTGCCGCCCCAGGGCGGCCGCAAGCACCCCCACCAGGATTTCCTCCAGATCGACACCACCAACATCCTGTTCATCTGCGGCGGCGCCTTCGACGGGCTTTCCGCCATCGTGGAGAACCGCATCGGCAAGAAAACCTTGGGCTTTGGCGCGGAAATCGCCTCCAAGGACGACGCCCATGTGAACGAGGCCTTGCACAAGCTGCGCCCGGAGGACTTGACCAAGTTCGGCCTGATCCCCGAGTTCGTGGGGCGGCTGCCCATCGTGGTCACTTTGGACCAGCTTTCCGAGGAGGAGCTGGTGCGCATCCTCACCGAGCCCCGGAACGCGCTGGTACGGCAGTATATGTACCTGATGGATTTGGACGGGGTGGAGCTGGTGTTCGAGCCGGAGGCCTTGGGGGTCATCGCTAAGCAGGCCCTGGAGCGCAAGTCCGGGGCCCGGGGCCTGCGGGCCATCATCGAGCACATTTTGATGGACGCCATGTTTGACCTTCCCTCCCGCAGCGACGTGAAGCAATGCGTCATCTCCGCGGCCTGCGCCCAGGGCCTTGAAAAGCCCAGGCTGGTGCTGAGCGACGCGCCGGTGCGCAAGCCCCGCACCACCCAGGCGGCCAGCAGGAAGATCAAATCGGAACCCAGCGTATCCTGACCCCCGGGCGAGAAGGAACCCTTCGCCCCTGGGGAAACGGCCTCCGCATTTCCCACGGATGGATGCGGAGGCCGTTGTTTTCCGGTTCTTTTCAGTCCTTTGCAAGCAGGATTAACCAGTTGGCCTGATACATGGAACCCTCCCGTTCCTCACAAGATACCAGAGGAACCAGGCCGGAGCCAGGCTCCGCCCATGAATGGAGGTCTTTTCTTGGTCAGCGCCGTGTTATTCGCACTTCAGCTTGTGGTTACGCTGGTGGTGGGCATCTATTTCTATACCCAGCTTCGCAATCAGAAACGGGCCCAGCCCCAGGCCCACCGGGAGAGCGGGCGGGAGATGGAACGCCTGCAGCGCATGAGGGCCATCCGGCTCAGCGAGCCTTTGGCGGAAAAGGTCCGGCCCGCCAAGTTTTCCGATATCGTGGGCCAGGCGGACGGCATCAAATCCCTCAAGGCCATCCTCTGCGGCAAAAACCCCCAGCATGTGCTGATCTACGGACCTCCGGGCATTGGCAAAACCTGCGCCGCCCGGCTGGTGCTGGAGGCTGCCAAAAAGAGCAAGGGAACGCCATTTTTGCCCAACGCGCCCTTTATTGAGATGGACGCCACCTGCGTGCGCTTTGACGAACGGGCCATTGCGGACCCCCTCATCGGCAGCGTTCACGACCCCATTTACCAGGGGGCCGGGCCCCTGGGGGTCCAAGGGGTTCCCCAGCCCAAGCCCGGGGCCGTCAGCAAGGCCCACGGCGGGGTGCTGTTTCTGGATGAGATCGGGGAATTGCACCCGGTGCAGATGAACAAGCTGCTGAAGGTCCTGGAGGACCGCAAGGTGATGCTGGACTCCGCCTACTATAACCCCGACGACAACGCCATCCCCCGCCATATCCACGAGATTTTCAAGAACGGCCTGCCGGCGGATTTCCGGCTGGTGGGAGCTACCACCCGCAGCCCCCAGGACATTTCCCCGGCCCTGCGCTCCCGCTGCATGGAGATCTACTTCCGGTCCTTGGACCCGGAGGAGATCAGCGACATCGCCTTCCACGCGGCCAAGCGGGCCGGATACGAGCTCACCTTTGAAAATGCACAGTTCATCGGCAAGTATGCCGCCTGCGGCCGGGACGCGGTAAACATCGTGCAAATGTGCGCCGGGCTGGCCCAGATGGAGGACCGGCTGGAGATCCGCAGGGAAGACGTGGAATGGGTGATTTATTCCGGCCATTATCCGGCCCGGCCCGAGCAGCGGGCCGACACCATCAGCCGGGTGGGCGTGGTCCACGGCCTGGCTGTCTATGGCAGCCATCAGGGGGCCACCATGGAGATCGAGGCCGTGGCCCAGCCCGGCACCGGCAAGATCACCATCACCGGCATTGTGGAGGAGGAGGAGATGGGCGCGGACGCCCGCCGCATCAAGCGGAAGTCCACGGCCCGCAGCTCCTGGGAGAATGTGATGACGCTGCTGCACTCCATGGGCTATGAAACCGACACCCACGACATCCACATCAACTTTCCCGGGGGCACCCCGGTGGACGGGCCCTCCGCAGGGGTGGCCATGGCGGTGGCGGCGGCCAGCGCCCTCACCGGGCTTCCGGTGGACGGCCATGTGGCGGTGACGGGGGAGGTCTCGGTGCGGGGGCTGGTGAAGCCCGTGGGGGGCGTGCCCAGCAAGGTGGAGGCGGCGGAGCACGCGGGCATCAGCACCGTGCTGATCCCCTTTGACAACCAGATGGAGCGCTTTGAGCATACCACCATCCAGGTGATCCCCATCAACACCCTCCAGGAGGCCCTGGACCGGATGCTGCTGCCGGTGAGCAGCCGTTTCCGGGAGGGGGACGGGGAATGCGCCCTGAACCCCAAGGCCGGGATGCCCTTGCTGGGAATCGAGGAAAAGACGGCCGTAGGAAAGGCGTGAAGGCCAGGCCCTCCTTCCTTTCCTGATCCCTTGCATTTGCCGGGGAGAGCCGATATAATAGGTTGCCAAGATTTACCACAGGATTTCGCCCAATGGCATGGGCGCAAGGAGGAGAAGCATGCAACAAGCTTCGCGCAGATCGTCTCTCACCCGCATGCCGGTTTTGCCCCTGCGGGGGATGATGCTCTTTCCGCATATGGTTCTGCATTTTGACGTGGGCCGGGCCAAGAGCGTAGCTGCCCTGGAGAAGGCCATGCTGGAGGACCAGCACATCTTTTTGGTGGCCCAGAAGAATGCCGATGTGGACGAGCCCCAATTGGAGGATTTATGCCGGGTGGGCACCGTGGCTTTGATCAAGCAGGTGCTGAACCTGCCCGGGGACAGCATCCGGGTGCTGGTGGAGGGGCTCCGCCGGGCCACCCTGGAGACCATGGTGGAGGAAGAGCCCTTTTTACTGGCGGACGTTCGCCCCATCCGGGAGGAAACCCTCAAGGAAACCCCGGAGCTCAAGGCTTTGGTGCGCACCACCCACGAGTATTTTGAGGAGTATTGCAAGGCCAGCAACCGGGTGTCCCAGGAGACCCTTCGCTCCGTGATGGATGTGAACAAGGCGGACCAGCTTTCGGACATCATCGCCGCCAACGTGCTGACCCAGTTGGAGGACAGGCAGGCGATTCTGGAGAAAACCGGCGTCAGCGACCGCTTGGAGACCCTTTGCGGCATTTTGCTCCGGGAGACCGAGCTGGCGGATGTGGAAAAGCAGGTCCAGGCCCGGATCAAAAAGCAAATTGAAAAGAACCAGAAGGATTATTACCTGCGGGAGCAGATCAAGGCCATCCAGACGGAGCTGGGGGAGCGGGAAGCCACCGACGTGGAGGACCTGCGGGAAAAGATGGAGGAAACGCCCCTGAACGAGGAGGCCCGCAAAAAGGTGGAGCGGGAGCTGGAACGGCTGGCCCGCATGCCCCAGGGCACCCCGGAGATCGGCGTGAGCCGCACCTATGTGGAATGGATTTTGGACCTGCCCTGGGGCAAGACCACCCCGGACAACCTGAACCTGAAACGGGCCCGCCGGGTGCTGGAGGAGGACCACTACGGCCTGGAGCGGGTGAAGGAGCGGATTGTGGAATACCTGGCGGTATTGCGCATGAAAAAGGACATGAAGGGCCCCATCCTCTGCTTTGTAGGCCCTCCGGGGGTGGGCAAGACCTCCATCGTCCGGGCCATCGCCAAGGCTGTGGGGCGGGAGTTTGTGCAGATGTCCTTGGGCGGCGTGCGGGATGAGGCGGAGATTCGCGGGCACCGGCGCACCTATGTGGGGGCCATCCCCGGGCGCATCATCGCGGGGATGAAGCAGGCGGGGACCATGAACCCCGTATTCCTGTTTGACGAGATCGACAAGATGAGCTCC
>JARKQO010000319.1 GCA_029974855.1 Eubacteriales bacterium | reverse complement strand
GGGCGGGCCCGCTGCAATGATGGCTGCTGCAACGCCTCCCGATGCGTCGGCCGGTGAGGCCAGCAATTGGCCGGTAGTGGCATCCTGGATGGCGATCTGGCCCCGGTTGTCCCAATTCAGCAGTGGCGGGGGCGGGTTGTTTTTGAAATTGCCTGATACGGCGTACCAAAGACATTCACCGGACTCATCGTGCAAGTCGGAAAGACCGAGTTGTTTCCAAGGCAAGCGTCCGATGACGGTTTCCCCCTGGAGCCCACAGGGGGGATCGGCGCTGCCATCATTGTCCAGGTCTGGGCAGGGCAGATACCCCGGGGACTGTCCGGGATAAAGGGCCGGGTAATTGATGGCATAACCGATCAAGGCCGCTTTGGCGGCCGCGAGACTGTCGCTAACGGCTTCTATTCGCTCGTTTGCTGATGAGTTGGCGTGTCGGAGGGATGGCGTCAAGGCAATCAGCCCAGCCATGATCAGCACCAGCAGGGCGAGCAATAGAGCGGCTCCGCGCTGATGGCGTGGGCGTTTGGCCATGACTAGGGCTTTCCTTCCGCCCGGGCGGGATAGACCTTGATCAGGCCAGGGGTCGACATGCCGTCCTTGTCGCCGTTACCGGGCACCCAGGTTTCTCCCACCTTGCTGGGGAGCTGTGCAGGAGGTGCCGGCATCTCCCTTTCGGTGACCGGTATGCCATTGATCCAGTGGGTGGAATGCCCCGTGCTACGTTTGACCTGACCGTTAAGGGTGAGGGGCCCATCGAGTCCATTGCTGGGCCCGGGGTTCTGGTGTTGTAGGCGCAAACGATCCAGGGCCACCCGTTGCTGTGGGGTGAAGAACAGTCGCCCCAGTTCTTCGGCCGGGCTTGTCGCCGAAGTAGCAATGAGGAAGCACAGCAGGGCAAGTTTGAGGCGCATGGCTATCGGGGGGCCAGGGGGTGGGCGGTAATCCAATCCAGGTCGCAGAGCGCATTGAGTTGGGCGATGCCCCCTTCTCGGTCGCTATTGCCGTCCGGAATTCTGGTGACGGTACATCCCCTCAGGACAACCAAGGCCTTGGCATGACCTTGCAGTTGGGACGCCAAGGTCAGCAAGTCCCCTTCGTGGACAAGCTGGGCATTGAGTTTCATGGCGCTGGAAGAGAATACATAACCGCTGTTTTGAGTATTGCTGA
>JARKQO010000291.1 GCA_029974855.1 Eubacteriales bacterium | reverse complement strand
TTTCGGGCCTGGCCAGGCAGCTGCGGGCCTTCAAGCGGGTGCGGGAGCCGGTGGACCATGTGTCGCTGAAGCATTTGCTGCTGGTGACGGGCAGCGATTTCTTGCTTCCCACCCGGCTCAGGGATCTGATCCGGGTACGGCGCAAGGGGTACGCGGAGGGCCGTTTCGTGACCAAGGCATGCCTCCGCCACCCGGAGGTCTACCGGGCCCGGAATCTGTACACCAGCACCTCCACGGGAGAGGTGGTCAAGGCATATCTGTTTTCGGAGATGCCCCGCATCCTCCATAGCCTGGACCGCAACAGCATGGCCTATTCCGTGGAAACCAGGGCCCCGTTTTTGGACAAGGACCTGGTGGAGGCGGTGTTTACCATGCCGCTTGATTACAAGCTCTGGGACGGTGTAACCAAGCGGGTGATGCGGGACGCCATCGGCCCCGACATGCCGGAGAAGGTCAGGAACCGCTTTGGCAAAATGGGATTCATGACCCCGGAGTTCCAGTGGTTCTACGAGGACCCGGAGCTGATTACCTCCCTTTTGGCGGAAGCCTGCGACGCCTTGCCCGGCCATGTGGACAAGGCGGCGGTGATGGCCTGGTGCGAAAGCCGCAAAGGGACGGCCCCCAGGGCCGGGGATGAGGAATGGCTGATGGCCCGGCTGCTGAACATCGGCCGCTGGATGAAGGTGTTCCAAGTAACCATCTAGCAGGGAGGGCTCCATGAAGAATCTGTTGTTGGTGACCCAGGGGTTTCCCTACGGGGAGAGCGAGCGGGGCTTTCTGCCCGTGGAATACAGGGTCCTGCGGGAGCACTTCCGCCTGAGCGTGCTGGCCTTCGGCACCCAGGAGCCCCTGCTGTACCCCTTGGCTGATGATGTCCGGCACGAACGCTATGCCTGGCCGGCGAAGGTGTCGGCCCCAGGGCTCCTGGCGCAGCTGAGGCATCCCGAGGTACGGGCGGATATCCGCCGGGTCCTTAGCGCCGGAGGGCCGCTGCTTTTCAAACGCGCCAGCCGGATCGCCGCCCATAGCCTCCGGGCCCAACAGGTCCTTCCCCTGCTGAGGCGGATCGTCCGGGAGCGGAAGATCGACATCGTCTATACCTACTGGTGC
>JARKQO010000270.1 GCA_029974855.1 Eubacteriales bacterium | reverse complement strand
TACGCGGTGGACGAGCTTACCGGCCTCATCGGCGCGGCGGCTTTGATTCGTCCCTCCAAGAGCGTCCAGGACCTGGAGGTGAAGTCCCTGATGAAGAAGTACAAGACCCCCAGCTTTGCCGCGGGCTGCTCCCGGGAGGTGATCCAGCGGGGCGCGGAGATGCTGGGCTGGGAGCTGGAGCACTTGATGGAGCAGACCATTCTGGCCATGCGGGCCTGGGAGGAGGCTCAATAAGGGGTCCCTGGCCCGGGCCCCGCCACCCTCCCCAGCGGTTTTTGCAAAGGAATGGGAAAATCCTCTTGACAAAGGGACCGCTGCGGCATACAATAGAACTAATAAAACATATATGAACAATATGTTTTACTGGAAGGAGGTTCTATCCATGGCAAACATCTACCAAAACCTCACGGCGCTCATCGGTCGCACGCCCCTTTTGCAGCTCAATCAATACGGGGCCCGGCAGGACCTGAAAGCCCGGCTCATCGCCAAGCTGGAATATTTCAACCCCCTGGGCAGCGTCAAGGACCGGATCGCCTACGCCATGATCGCCGACGCGGAGGAAAAGGGCCTGCTGGACAAGGACACCGTCATCGTGGAGCCCACCAGCGGCAACACCGGCATCGGCCTGGCCTTTGTGGCCGCGGCCAGGGGCTACCGGCTCATTCTCACCCTGCCCGAAACCATGAGCGTGGAGCGCCGGGCCTTGGTGGCGGCCCTGGGGGCCGAGGTGGTGCTGACCCCCGGACCCGAGGGCATGAAGGGGGCCATCCGCAGGGCCCAGGAACTGGCGGCGGAGCTGCCCAAGGCCTTTATTCCCCAGCAGTTCAGCAACCCCGCCAACCCCAGGATCCACCGGGAGACCACCGCCCAGGAAATCCTGGCCGATACCGGCGGGGACATCGCCGCCTTTGTGGCCGGGGTGGGCACCGGGGGTACCATCTCCGGCGTGGGCCAGGTGCTGAAGGAGAAGGTGCCCGGGGTGAAGATCATCGCCGTGGAGCCCAGCGCCTCTCCCGTGCTCTCCGGGGGCCAGCCCGGCCCTCACAAAATTCAGGGCATCGGCGCGGGCTTTGTTCCCGATGTCTTTGACCCCTCCGTGGTGGACGAAATCCTCCAGGTGGACAACGACGC
>JARKQO010000264.1 GCA_029974855.1 Eubacteriales bacterium | reverse complement strand
CAGGAGACCAGCACCAACCCGGTAGCCACCCTCTTTGCCTGGAGCGGGGCCCTTGCCAAGCGGGGCGAGCTGGACGGCATGCCGGAGCTGACGGCCTTTGGGCAAAGGCTGGAAAAGGCCACCCTGCGCACCATTGAGAGCGGCCTGATGACCAAGGACCTGGTGCCCCTGTTTGAGGGCCAGGCCACGGCCTTAAGCAGCGCCGCCTTCCTGGAGGCCATTGCCCGCACCCTGGAGCAAATGGCCTGATCTCCCCTATGATACCCCCACAGCGCTCCGGCCGCACGCCGGAGCGCTTTTGGTATGCCATGGCCGGCAAAAAACCTTCCACCGCCCTCCCGCATAGAGTGGTGGGAAGGGAGATGTTTTCATGCGGGCAATCCCCTATGACCGGGAGGCCGCTTTGGCCTACGCGGACCGGTGGGCCCTGGGGCGCAACCCGGCCTATCTGGATTTTTCGGCCCTGGGCGGAGACTGTACCAACTTCATCTCCCAATGCCTGTACGCGGGCATCGGGGTCATGAACTACGCCCCCCACACCGGCTGGTATTATATCGACGGGAACCGCAAGGCCCCCGCCTGGACGGCGGCCCGGTACCTCCACCGGTTTTTGCTGGACAATACCGGGGCCGGGCCCTATGCCCGGGAGGCGGAGCCCTCGGCCCTGATCCCCGGGGACGTGATCCAGCTGATGAACCCTCAGGGGACCTTTTACCACAGCCTGTTCCTGCTGCGGGTGGTGGGGGATGAATTTTTTATCGCCACCCACACCCTGGACGCGTACATGCGGCCTTTGTCCAGCTATACCTATTACCGGGCGTCCTTTCTTCATATTCTGGGAGGTCGGGGAGACGCATAACCACCCCTTGCGCATTTTCTTTTTTTCGTATAGTATTCTTTTAAGGTAAGGTAAGGTCAAGTCTGAATATCGGAGGTAGAGAATGCGCAAAAAACTGAAAGAAACGACACACGAGGCCCTTTCCGCGGTGCTGCCCATTACCGTCATCGTGTTCATCCTCAGCGTGGTAATATCCCCCATGCCTGTGGGAACGCTGATGCTGTTCCTCTTTGGGGCCGTGCTGCTGGTTTTCGGCATGGGGCTGTTCACCATGGGGGCGGACATGTCCATGATGCGGATGGGTGAGGACATCGGGGCCACCATGACCAAACCCCGGCGGATTCTTCTGGTTACCTTGGTATCCTTTGCCATGGGCGTGATCATCACCATCGCCGAGCCGGACTTGCAGGTGCTGGCGGCCCTCATCCCCGGCATTCCCAATCTGACCCTGATTCTCACGGTTGCCATCGGCGTGGGCATCTTCCTGGTGGTGGCGGTTTTCCGAATCCTGTTTCAAATCCGGCTTTCCATGATTTTGCTGGTGTGCTACATCATCGTCATGGTGCTATCCATTCTGGCTCCGGACCGCATCGTGCCCGCGGCCTTTGACTCGGGCGGGGTTACCACCGGCCCCATCACGGTGCCCTTTATCATGGCGCTGGGCCTTGGCCTGGCCTCGGTCCGGGGCGACAGGGAATCCCTGGATGACAGCTTCGGCCTGGTGGCAATCTGCAGCATTGGGCCCATTCTGTCGGTTCTCCTTCTGGGGGTTTTCTTCCGGCCTGAGGAAGCCCTCTATACGCCCCCGGTGATCCCTCAGGTGGCCACCTCCCGGGATGTGATGGTGGAGTTTCTCCATGGCGCACCGCATTATTTTGCGGAAATGCTGGCGGCCATCTGGCCCCTCATCGCGGTGCTTGTGGTGTTCCAGCTGCTCACCAGGCGTTACCATAAGCGTCAGCTTCTGCGGCTGGTCATCGGCTACGTATATACCTTCATCGGCCTGGTGTTATTTTTAACCGGGGTGAACGTGGGCTTTATCCCGGTGGGGCAGTCCTTGGGGGCCAGCATCGCTTCCTCCCCCATGAAATGGCTGCTGATTCCCCTGGGCGCGCTGATCGGATATTTCATCGTGGCCGCCGAGCCGGCGGTGCATGTGCTCAAAAAACAGGTGGAGGAAGTATCCCTGGGGACGATCCAGGGAAAAGTGGTACAGCGGTACCTGTCCATCGGCGTGTCCGTGTCACTGGCCATTGCTATGCTCCGGGTATTGACGGAGCTCTCCATCTATTGGTTTTTGGTTCCGGGGTATATCATTGCGATTGTCATGACCTTCTTCGTGCCGAAAATTTACATCGGCATCGCCTTTGACTCCGGCGGCGTGGTCACCGGCCCCATGACCTCCACCTTTTTGTTGCCCTTTACCATCGGCGCGTGCGTGAACCCGGAGCGGGTGATGACCGACGCCTTCGGGCTGGTGGCCATGGTAGCCATGACGCCGCTGCTGGCCCTTCAACTCATGGGCATTCTCCATGGCCGCAAGCTGGCGGACAGCGCCCCTGCCCTGCCACAGGAGAGCAGCAGCGGGGATGAGGAGATTATCGAATACGAGGAGGCATTGCCATGACCGACCACGAGCTGGCGCTGGCCTGTAGCGTCCCCAAGATACTGGCCATCATCATCGACCGGGATCAGACCAAGCGCCTGGAGGAATTTCTGCAGGAGAAGCACTCCTTTTTCCACTACATGTTCCACGGTATGGGAACGGCCAATTCGGAAATGCTCAAGGCCTTCGGGCTTTCCGGCAGCGAAAAAATGGTCTGCCTGTGCATCGAGCCAGGCCCTCAGGCAAAGCCCCTGATGGCGGCCCTGGCGGAGCGCATGGAGCTGACCCGCCCCGGAAACGGCATTGCCTTCATCATTCCTGTTTCAGGGGTCAGCACGGCGCTGTCCGGGGTATTCACCCAAGACTTTGAGGAGCACAGGGAAAGGCGGATCGAAACCATGGAGCAACAGATGGAGCATATCAGCCATGATATCAAATATGAACTGGTCATCGCCGTGGTCAATCAGGGCTACAGCGAAGAGGTGATCGACGTGGCCCACGCCTCCGGGGCCCGGGGCGGCACCATCATCCACGCCCGTAAGGCGGGAGCGGCGGAGGCCACCAAGTTCTTCGGCATCTCCGTGCAGGAGGAAAAGGAAATCGTGGCAATCCTCACCGCCAAGAACGGCAAAAAGGACCTGATGCAGGCCATCAGCAAGGCCTGCGGCATCAAATCCGACGCCAGGGGCATCATCTTCTCCTTGCCTGTGGAAAGCTGCGCGGGGCTGGCCCTGGAGGAAGCGAAGTAAATCCCGGCAGGGGTATGCCAAAAAGGGAGCGGTGGACGGCTTTGGCCTGCCTATCGCTCCCTCTTTTGTGATGCTTAGCTCAGCCGTATGATGGTCAGGGACGCGCCGCAGGCGTTGTTAAGCAAAGTGGCTACGCCCACCAACACCGGCGCGAACATTTGCAGCGATATGGTGGAATTGGCCGGAAGGTCGATTTCGATCTCCGCGGAAAATTTGGATACCGAGATGACAGGCAAGATCCGCGTGGCAGTGTTGACGCTGCCGTTGATCAGCAACCGGGTACCCAGCAGCAGCGCGGCGGTGGCGTTCAGGTGATAGGAGATGCGGTAACGTCCGAAGGTTGTTACCGTGATCTCGGTATTCGCGCCGTTGATGGAGATACCGGGTGAAAAAATCTGGCTGCTGGGCAGGGGCACGCTGGTGCCCGCTACCAGCACCGTGATCAGGCTGCCGACGGTGTTGGCGGCAAAGCCGTTGGTGGCGGTAAAGGCAGGCCCTGTGGCCCCTGTGGGGCCGGCATTGCCCGCCGGGCCCGGATCACCGTCGTCCCCGGGGTCGCCATTGGGGCCCTGGGAGCCTGTGGGGCCTGGGATTCCTTCTGGGCCGGTGGCTCCCTGGCCACCGGCTGCGCCCGTGGCGCCGGCCAGGCCTTGGAT
>JARKQO010000248.1 GCA_029974855.1 Eubacteriales bacterium | reverse complement strand
GGGCGGGCTGGCAGGCCTTGGATGGCCGGTATCGGCCCGGCGGGCCGCCCGCCGGGTGGACGCCTGCGGCCTGATGGCCAGGGCGCAGACGGCTTTGGAGTGGGAAAGGAGCCACCCGGAGAGCGGGGAGGACCCCATGATGTTGCTCCAGCGCCAGGATGCCCAAAGGGCTTTGGGTACCCTCAGCCTGCGGCGGGCCATGCCCCTTCGCCCCCAAAAGCTGGCGCTGATTTTGGCCTCCGGCCTGCTGGCTGTGGCGGTGGGCCTGGGCTTCGTGCCCAACCCCCAAAACCGGGTGCTGGAGGCCAAGGCCGCCTTCCGCCAGGAAATGGCCAAGCAGGCGGACCTGATTGAGGATGGGGCGGGGAAGGCCGATGAAACGGATCCCAAGGCCAGCCAAGAAAACCGAAAGATTCTAGGGGATCTGGCCCAGGCCCTGCGCCAGGCCGACAGTCCCCGGGAGGCGCTGACGGCCTTGGACCAGGCCCAGCGCAAGCTGGAAAACCTGCGGCAAAACGATGCCCAGGCCTTGCGAAACGCCCTGGCGGCCCAGGGCATGGAGGACATCGCGGAAGCTCTGGACAAGGCGGATACCGATGCCAGGGCCCTGGAGAATGCCCTGGCCCAGAAGGACGCCCAGCAGCTGGCCCAGGATTTGGCCAAGGCTGCCCAAAACGCCCAGTCCACCGCCGCCCAGCAGGCCCTTCAACAGGCTTCCCAGGCAGCGGCGGCGGGCAATCTCTCCCAGGCGCAAATGAGCCTGGCAGGGGCCGCCATGGGCTCCCCCCTTTCCGGGAGCCAGACCCAGGCCCTGTTGCAAATGGCCCGCAACGCCGCCGCCCGGTCCGGGCAGGCCATGATGGCCGCCACTCCCGGTAACGCTCCCCAAGCCCTGGGGTCCTTGGGAGCCTTGGGCACGCAAGCCGGAAGCGGACAGCAGGGAGGCGCCGGAGTGGGCATGATTCCGGGGCAGCAAGCAGGCAGCGGCGCGGGCATGGGCAGCACCAATCAAGACGCGGGCTACCAGAGCCACAGCGGCGGCGCGCCTGTGCAAGGCAACGCGCCGGGCAAGGAAAAGACGGGGGTGTACGAGGCCCTTTACGATCCCACCCGCCTGGGCCTGGAAGGGGAGATGACCCAGGAGAGGGGGGAAATCGGGGAAGGGGAGAGCAGCCAGGCCATGCTGGGTCCGGGTTTGGGCAGCATTCAGGAGAGCGTGCCCTATTCCCAGGTGGCGCTGGAGTACCAGCAAGCGGCGGTGCAGGCGGTGGAAAACGCCAATCTGCCTACTTATGCGCAAAAATGGGTGGAGAGCTACTTTGCCTCTTTGCTTGAATAGAGGAGGATGACCATGATCTCAAAGGAAGAAATCCTGAAGTTTAAAGAGACAGTCGGAGAGATTCGGGCCCAAATCGCCAAGGAAATCATCGGGCAGGAGGCGGTGGTGGAGCAGTTGCTCACGGCTTTGATCGCCGGGGGCAACGTGCTGCTGGAGGGTGTGCCGGGCCTGGGGAAAACCCGGCTGGTGCGCACCCTTTCCCAGGTGCTGGACTTGCCCTTTGCCCGCATTCAGTTCACCCCGGATTTGATGCCGGCGGACATCACCGGCACCAACATCATCGTGAAAACCGATTCGGGCAACGAGTTCCGCTTTCAGCCGGGCCCGTTGTTCGCTTCCGTCATTCTGGCGGACGAAATCAACCGCGCCACCCCCAAAACCCAGTCCGCTCTTCTGGAGGCCATGCAAGAGCACAGCGTCACCGTGGCGGGAATCTCCAGGCCTTTGGGGGAGCCCTATTTTGTGCTGGCCACCCAAAACCCCATTGAGCAGGAGGGTACCTACCCTTTACCGGAGGCCCAGCTGGACCGCTTTATGCTGAAAATTCTGGTGGAGTTTCCCTCCTTGCCGGAGCTGGGGCAGATCGTGGGCCTGACCACCGGGGGAGAGCACGAGCCCGCCGGGCAGGCGGCCACCGGGGAAACCCTCCTGGGGCTGCGCCAGGTGGCCCAAAGCGTGCCCATCGCCGAAGCGGTGCGCACCTATGCGCTAAAGCTGGTGCTCCATACCCATCCGGAGCTGCCGGACGCGCCGGAGATTAGCCGCAGCTTCCTGCGCTATGGGGCCAGCCCCCGGGCCGCCCAGGCCCTGGTATCAACAGCCCGGGTGCGGGCCCTGACCCAGGGCCGCTACAACGTGGCCTTTGAGGACATTGACGCCATGGCCCCGGCCTGCCTGCGCCATCGGATCGCCCTGAACTTCGAAGGGCTTTCCCAGGGAAAGACCGTGGACGGCCTCATCGGAGAACTGCTTCAAAACCTGGCCCAGAGCCGGTAACGCAGAGGGAGAGCCAACATGCTGGATGAAAAATTCCTGGCACGGCTGGATGCCATGCGCCTGAGGATGCGCCACCCCGCCACCGGAGGCGCGGGGGGCCTGCGCCGCTCCAAGGCGCTGGGCAGCAGCGTGGAGTTTTCGGACTTTCGGGAATACACCCACGGGGATGATATCCGCCGCCTGGACTGGAACGCCTATGCCCGCTTTGACAAGCTGTTTTTGAAGCTATTCATGGAGGAGCAGGAGACCCGGGTGCACCTGATTTTGGACGCCAGCGCCTCCATGGCCTTTGGGGAACCCAGCAAATGGGAAACGGCGGCGGGGCTGGCCCAGGCTTTGTGCTATCTCTCTTTGATTTCCGGGGATCGGGTGACGCTGTATGCCCTTCAAGGGAAGGAGTTCCAGCAGACCCGGCCTTTGATGGGGCGGCAGGGGATGGTGGCCGCCGGGGAATTTCTGGAGAAACTGACCCCCCGGGGCAAAACCGAGCTGTCCTATGCGCTGCCCCGGCTGCCCATTCCCCAGGGGCGAGGCATGGCCTTGGTGCTGTCGGACTTCCTTTCCCCGGACGGATATGAAAGCGCTTTGGGTTCCTTGCGCTACCGCAAGCAGGAGGTATCCGCCTTGCAGATTACCAGCCGCCGGGAGCTGGAGCCGGAATTGCAAGACGCGGTGCAGCTGGTGGACAGCGAAACTGGGGAGATCATCGAAATTTTGGCCAGCTACGACGTACTTCGGCGCTACCGCAAGGCCGCGGCGGAGTATTTACAGGAGCTGCGCCGTTTTTGCCACCAACAAAGCATGAGCTATGTGCTGCTGCCTACAGAAGCGGATTTGGAAAAGACCTTGCTTCGGGAGTTGGCGCGGACCGGCTTGCTGGCATAAGGAGACAACGCGATGGAATGGCTATTGCCCGCAGGGGCCTGGGCTTTTCTGGGAATAGGCGCGGTGGTTGTGCTGTACCTTTTGCGGCGCAAGGCCACCCGCCACGAGGTGCCCAGCCTGCTACTTTGGTGGAAAATGGAGGCGGCCCAGGAGGCTTCCCGTCCCTTTCAAAAGCTGCGCAAGCAGTGGCTGCTTTTGTTGCAGTTAATGCTGGCGGCGCTGCTGGCCTTCGCGCTGCTGCGGCCCGCCTTGCCCGGGGGCCTTCAAGGGGAGATGGCGCTGGTGTTTGACGTATCCGCCAGCATGCAGGCGGTATCCGGCGGCAAAAGCCGGTTGGAGCTGGCGGTACAGGACGCGCTGGCCTTGGTGGAGGGCACCAAGGAGGGGGACGCGGTCACGATTTTGACGGCGGGCTCCACCGTGGGGCAAGCCTTGACCCGCTCCACGGACAAGCAGAAGATTCGCGCCACCCTGAGGGGATTACAGGCGGAAAACGGCACGGCGGATTTGGCGGGGGCGCTGTCCTTGGCCCGGGCCATGCGCCGGGACTTGCCGGAGATGTCCATCATCCTGTACTCCGACAGCGGGGTGGAGGCGGGGGACAGCGCCGGGGATATCGAGCTGCGGGGGGTGGGCAGCGGCCAGGACAACCGGAGCGTTCTTTCCCTGCGGTGCAGTGCCCAGGAGGAGGGGTTGATGGCCTTCGCCCGCCTGGCCAACTACGGCGCTGCCGCCGAGATCACCGTGGAATGTTACGCGGACGGGGCCTTGTGCGACTTGCGCAGCCTGTCCTTACCCCAGGGCGGGGAGGAGAGCTTTCAGTTCCAGGCTCCTGCCGGGGCCCAGAGCGTGTGGGTCTCCATCCAGCAGCCGGACGCCCTGGCTGCGGACAATGTGCGCTACTGGGTGGCCCAGCCGGACCGGGAGCGGAGCGTGCTGTTGGTGACCCCAGGCAACGTGTTTGTGGAAAAGGCCCTGGCCCTGCGCCAGGATGTCAAGGTGGTGAAAGCGGCGGACCTGTCCGCCGCCCAGGGCCAGGCCTATGACCTGGTGATTTTGGACGGCCAGGCCCCGGCGGAGCTGCCGGAGTCCGGCTCCTTGCTGGCTCTGGCACCGGGCCGGGAGATTTTTGGCATTGTGCCTGGGGAATCCTCCCAGGCTGCGGGAACCCTTCGAGCCCAAAGGAGCGCCTTGGCCCAGCAGCTTACTGAGCACCTGCTGCTGTCGGAATTTTCCCTGCGGACCTTCTCGCCCCTGTCCGGGGGCCAGAGCATTTTGACCTGGGGGGATGCCCCTCTGCTGTCCGTGGTGGAGCAAAACGGGCGCAGGGCGGCGGTGCTGGGCTTTGACCTTCACGACAGCAATTTGCCCATGAAGCCGGATTTCCCTCTGCTGATGCAAAACCTGCTGGATTACCTGCTGCCGGAGGCGGTGGGTGCGGTGGAAGGGGCCATGGCGGGACAGCCTGTGGCCTTGGCCCTGGACGAGCGCACGGAATCGGCCCGGGTGATCACCCCCAC
>JARKQO010000240.1 GCA_029974855.1 Eubacteriales bacterium | reverse complement strand
GTCCGCCTCGCCCAGGCGCATGATCTGGCAGCTGAGCTGGCCGCACACATAGGCCTGGGGCGCCAGCAGCGGGGCAAACTCCACCCCGTCCTCCAAAGCCAGATCCAGCTCCTCCGGGTCGGCGGGCATCTGCCGCTGGGTGCGGCGGTAGACCACCGTCACCTTTTCCACCCCCGGGGCCCGCTTGGCGGCCCGGGCCGCGTCCATGGCGGTATTGCCGCCGCCCACCACCACCACGGATTTGCCCAGGTCCAGGGTATCCGGGCGCTTCTTCTGGGCCTCCAGGAAGGAGAGCACGTTCAGCGCGTCGTCGCAGGCGGGCATGCCGGGCTTCCAAGCGCCGATGGCCACGATCACGTGGGTGAAGCCCTGGTCATACAGGGCCTGGGTATCGGTAATTTCCGTGTTCAAGCGGACCTCCACCCCCAGCTTTTCCAGCAGGGCCGCGTCCTTGTCAATGGCTTCGCCGGCGATGCGGAAGGCGGGGATTACGTGGCGCACGATGCCCCCCAAGGAATCCCGCTTTTCAAAGAGGGTGGCCCGGGCCCCGGCCCTGGCCAGCAAAAACGCCGCCGCCATGCCCCCGGGGCCGCCGCCCACGATGGCGACCCTTTCGCTGCGGGCCGCTCCCGGGGCCAAGGTTTCCACAAAGCGGTCAAAGCCGTTTTCCGCAGCCGTCAGCTTCACATCCCGGATGCGGATGGGCTCCTCGTAAAAGTTCCGGGTGCAGGCACCGGTGCAGCGGTGGTTGCAGATGGTGCCGGTGATGAAGGGCAGGGGGTTTTGCTGGCAGATGATTTCCAGGGCCTCCAGGTACTTGCCCTGGCCCACCAGCTCCACATAGGCGGGGATATTCTGGTGGATGGGGCAGGTATCGGCGCAGGGGGCGGTGAAGCAGTCCACCAAAGGCACGGTTTCCCGCAGCTTGCGGTTATGCTCCCCAAAAGCGCTGCGGATGTGGTGCAGATCGGTTTTGGCTTCCTGAGCCAGGTTGGCGATGGCGGGCACATCCAGCCCGGCAAAGGGGGCGAAGGGAAGGCTCGCCAGTTCCTGGGCCATGGGCAGCAACCGGTTGTACCCGCCGGGCTTCAGCAAGGTGGTGGCCAAGGTGATGGGCCAGACGCCCGCCTCAAAAATCTTGCGGATGTTGTGCTGGTCCGCCCCGCCGGAGAAGGATACCCGCAGCTTCCCCTCAAAGGCCCGGCCCAGCTTTTCCGCCAGGGCGATGGACAGGGGGAACAGGCTGCGGCCGCTCATGTACATTTCCTGGCCGGGACGCTCGCCCTTTTTCACCTGCACCGGGGAGGTGTTGGTGAGCTTCACCCCAAACTCCAGGCCGTTTTCCGCCGCCAGGGCCTGGAGGCGGCGCAGCATGGGCACCGCGTCCTCAAACTGCAAATCGTTCTTGACGTGGTGGTCGT
>JARKQO010000147.1 GCA_029974855.1 Eubacteriales bacterium | reverse complement strand
GGAAATGGCCCCGTCTATTGATAAGCGCGGAAAACTGGAGGAAGAGGTTTTTACATACAAAATCACAAAAGAGAAAAAAGTCTTTATATCCTGGCATGGGAAACAAGTGACGTCTTTGAATGGCAAAAAGGCGGAAGCCTTTATGGCCGCTATCAAGGATGCGGATGATAAAACGTCTCAACTGATGATGGCAAAAGCCACGGGCCACTTCAAGCATGGCAATGAGCGAAGGAATCAGTATTGAAAAGCGGCGTTGGCGGGCATTGAAAGGCGGCTTCTCGCGGAGTGGATCACCGTATTCGCCGACTGAGGCCAGCGCCTGCCCAGTTCAGCCGTGAGAAATCGTGAGAAATTGATCTGCCCAAATGCCGCAACCCCTTTGCACAAGGGAAGAAGGCATGCTATAATAACACGTTGGCCCAAGCCTACCGTGAGAGGGGTGCGCCGGATGCAGGAGAAAGCCCAGCTGGGCAGCCGCGAGGTGGCCCGGGCGGCCATTGAGCTGAGCATGTCTGGAAGCCGCGAGGAAGAGCAGCGCCTTCGCAGGGCCTTCCAGATGGAGGGGATCAGCACAGCCGCCGCTGATTTTGGGGGCGATTTTTTGCCCGGCATCGTGCGCATTGTGGAGCGGGCCGTGGTAGCGGCCAAGCGGGAGCAGGTCATCAGCGAATCCCACCTGGAGGAAGGCGGCGTGGCGGGGGCCACCCGGGAGGCCATGAACCAGATTACCCCCAAAGCCCTGGGCATGAGCGTGGGCGGTAAAATCGGCATCGCCCGCGTTGGGGAGCATGTGGCGGTGGCGCTGTTTTTCAGCATCGGCCTGGGACATCTGGACGAGGTCTGCATAGGCCTGGGGCACCGGGCCATTTGACCTGGCCAGATCACGCAAAGGGGCGGAGACGTTACATGCACTTATCGATTGCCATTGACGGGCCCAGCGGAGCGGGCAAAAGCACGGTGGCGGACATGCTGGCCGCCCGGTTGGGCATCGCGCACCTGGATACGGGAGCCATGTACCGGGCCTTTGCCTGGCAGGCCATCCAGGAGGGCTTGGATACCGGGGACCAGGAGGCCATGTCCCAGCTGGCGGCCCGCTGCGCGGTGGAGGTTCGCTTCCAGGAGGGCAAGCAGCGAACCCTTATCAACGGCAAGGATGTGACCGAGTTGATCCGTACCGCGGAAATCAGCATGGCCGCCTCCAACTGCTCCCAATTCGCCCCGGTGCGGAGTTGGATGGTGCGGATGCAGCAGGCTTTGGCCGAAAGCTGCTCCATGATCTTAGACGGCCGGGACATTGGCACCAAGGTGCTGCCCAAGGCCACCCTGAAAATCTTTCTCACAGCCTCGCCTCAGGTGCGGGCCCAGCGCCGCTGGCAGGAGCTCCAGGCCAAGGGAGCAACCGACAGCTACCAGGAGGTGCTGGAGGATGTGATCCGCCGGGATCACCAGGATACCACCCGGGAGGTGGACCCGCTGCGGCCCGCCCAGGATACGGTGCTCCTGGATTCCTCGAACCTGACCCAGGTCCAGGTGGTGGACGAAATTGAGCGGCTGCTTCGGCAGCGGGTAGGAGGGAGCCCCCAATGACCCGGAACCCACCCCATGACATCCAGGAGTCGGCTCCGGCGGCCCAGCCTCCCCGGGAACGCTTCACCACTCTGTACCGCCTCGCCCAGGGCCTGTGCTGGTTGGTGTTTCATAGCTTGCTCCCCGTCCGGTACCACAATGTGGAACGGCTGCAAATGGACGCGCCCTTTATGCTGATCGCCAATCACAGCAACATGCTGGACCCTTTCCTCATCGGGTGGAAGTGCAAGCGGTACCAGATCCGCTTTTTAGGAAAGAAGGAGCTGGCGGCCAATACTTTCCTGAAATGGCTGTTTGCGCAGCTGCATATGATCCCGGTAGACCGTCACAATATGGACATGGCGGCAGTGCGCGCCTGCCTCAAGGCGCTGAAGGAAGGCCACCCCCTGGGCATCTTTCCCGAGGGTACCCGCCATAAGGAGGGCGTGATGCGGGATCTGGAAAGCGGGGTCGCCATTTTGGCTTTGCGGGCCAAGGTGCCCTTGGTGCCCGCGCTGATCAGCCGCCGGCCCGGGCTTTTCAAGCGGGTGGATTGCTATTACGGCGATCCCATCCGGATGGACGAGCCGGAGGCGGGCATTGACAAGGCCAGCTGCGACCGGCTGCTGGAGCGGATCGTCCAGGCCTACGAAGGGCTGCTGGCGGTCCACGAAAAAAGCCGGAACCCGGCTGCCTGAGGCTTCTTTTTTGCTTTTCCTTTGCCAGAAAAGAAGGAATCGGAAAAATTACGGCGAATAGTAATTTGACGACCTTTGGAGGTTTTTATGGAATGCCGATTCTGGTAGGGCAGCACGCCGGTTTTTGTATGGGCGTGAGCCGAGCGGTGAAAGAGGCTTTAAAGGCAGCTGAAACCGAGGCGGATGTGGTCACCTTTGGGGAGCTGGTGCATAACCCGGAGGTTATCCGCCATTTGCGGGAAAAGGGCGTCCGCCAGGTGGACGATATTGCCCAGACCCAGGGGAAGGCTGTGATCATCCGCAGCCATGGGGTTGCCCCCGAGGTGCTGGAGGAGCTTACCCGCCGCAGCCGCAAAATCATTGATCTAACCTGCCCCTATGTGGCGCGCTTGCACGATATTGTGGGCAAGTACAGCGCCGGGGGCGCCCCGGTGATTTTGGTTGGGCAGCACGACCATCCGGAGGTAACGGGTACCATCGGCTGGTGCAAGGGCCCTGTGTATACGGTCCATAGCCTTCAGGAAGCAAGGGACCTGCCCAGGATGGAGCAAGCCCTGGCCGTGTCTCAGACCACCTTTCCCCACGAGGCTTGGGAGGCCATTCTCCCGGTGCTCAGGGAGCGGGTGGATCAGCTGACCGTCCAGGATACCATCTGCTCCGCCACCGTGGTGCGGCAGACCGAGGCCAAGCAATTGGCTGCCCAGGCGGACGCGATGCTGGTGGTGGGAGGCAAAACCAGCGCCAATACGCGCAAGCTGTTTGAGACCTGCAAGAGCATTTGTTCTCGCACCTTGTGGGTAGAGCGCGCGGCGGAGGTTCCGCCGGGCTTTGCAGATATTCATTCGGAATCCATCGGGATCACCGCTGGCGCCAGCACGCCAGATTGGTCACTTAAGGAGGTTTTCACACGCATGACTGACAAGGAACAAATGGATCAGGTTGTCTCCACGGAGGAAGCGGAAAAGGACAGTTTTATGGCGGATGTGGAGGCGACCCTGGTCAGAATCAGACCCGGACAAACGGTGACCGGCACGGTGGTACAGATCACGGAGGATGAGGTCTGCGTGAATATCGGCTTCAAGTCCGACGGGCTCATCAAACGGGATGATTTGGTGACCGAGGACGTGAAGATTGGCGATGAGATCGAGGTCGAGGTGGTAAAGGTCAACGATGGGGAAGGCAACGTGGTGCTGTCCCAGCGTAACCTGCTGAACCGCAAGGCCTTTGCCGAGCTGGTGGAAAAGCATGAAAAGGGCGAATATGTGGAGGGCGTTGGCAAGGAAGTGGTCAAGGGCGGCCTGATTGCCATGGTGGACGGCATCCGTGCCTTTGTGCCCGCCTCCCAGCTCTCCAACCGTTATGTGGAAAAGATCGGCGAATTCCTGGGCAAGCCCATGAAGCTGAAGATCATCGAGCTGGACGAGCAGAAAAGGCGCATTGTGGCCAGCCGCCGGGCTGTGGTGAAGGAAGAGGCCGCCGCCAAGAAGACCGAGATTTGGGGGAAGCTGAAGGAAGGCGAGGTCATTCACGGCGTCGTCCGCAGGCTCACCGATTTTGGCGCTTTTGTGGACATTGGCGGGGTGGACGGCCTGATCCATGTGACGGATTTGAGCTGGGCCCATGTGAAGCATCCCTCCCAGGTAGTCTCCCCGGATCAGGAAGTGGATGTGAAGATCCTGGGCCTGGACCCCCAGCGGGAACGGGTACAGCTGGGCCTGAAGCAGATGCAGCCCAAGCCCTGGGACCTGGCCCCCGAGAAGTACGCCCCCGGCGCGGTGGTGAACGGCAAGGTGGTCCGCATCACGACCTTTGGCGCCTTTGTGGAGCTGGAGCCGGGCATTGACGGCCTGGTGCACATCAGCCAGTGCGCCCCCACCCGGATCAACAAGGTGGAGGACGCCGTGAACATCGGCGATGAAATCCAGGTAAAGGTGCTCTCCGTGGACCCGGAGGCCAAGCGCATCAGCCTGAGCATTCGCGCTCTGGTAGAGCCCGAGGTCTATGAGGAGCCCCAGCCCGTGGAGGATGGGGAAGAGGCCGTGGCCGTGAACATCGAGGCAGTGGGCGCGCAGCTGGAAGCGGAAGCCAGCGCCCTGGAAGCGGTTCAGCAGCCCCAGGAGCAGCCGGCGGAGCCCGTTCAGGAAGCGGCTGTTGAGGAAGCGCCTTCTGAGGAAGCCTGACACAGCGCTGGCCCGGACAGCTAATCCCGGTAGCCAGCGGAGAAATACGGACAATGAAAAACGAGCCGGACCCAGGGGTCCAGGCTCGTTTTCCATTGTCCGCCGCAAAGCTTTCCGCCAGGCGCATAAGGCAGAAGGCTCTTCCTGCCCATTACCGCTCCTGCTCATTTTCCCACTTCCTGCGGAAGATTTCCCTCAGGCTTTCGGTGTAGGGAGGGCGGGCAACGCCGTACTCGGTGATGATGGCGGTGACCAGCTCATGGTCCGCGAAGTCGAAGGCGGGGTTATAGACCTTCACCCCCTGGGGGGCCATGGGCCGCTTGTACCACATCTCCGTCACCTCCTGGGCTGGGCGCTGCTCGATAGGGATATCCTGGCCTCGGGCCACGGACATATCGATGGTGGAGGTGGGGCCGCATACGTAGAAGGGAATGCCATAATACTTCGCCAAAATGGCTACGCCGCTGGTGCCGATCTTGTTGCAGGCGTCGCCGTTGGCGGCCACCCGGTCGCAGCCTACGAACACCGCCTGAACCCAGCCGTTCTTCATCACCTGGGAGGCCATGTTGTCGCAGATGAGGGTGGTGTCCACGCCGTCGGCCACCAGCTCAAAGGCGGACAGCCGGGCTCCTTGCAAAAGCGGGCGGGTCTCATCGGTAAAGACCCTGAAGTTCATGCCCCTCTCCCGGCCCAGGTGAATGGGGGCCAAGGCCGTGCCATATTTGGAGGTGGCCAGCTGGCCCGCGTTGCAATGGGTCAGAATGCCCCAGCCGTCCTTGATCAGGCTCAGGCCATACTCGCCGACCTGGCGGCACATCCACACATCCTCCGCCTTGATGGCCAGGCTCTCCCGGCACAGCAGCTCCTTGAGCTCCGGCACGGACTTGTCCTTGTTTTGCGCCACCACCCCCTCCATGCGCCGCAAGGCCCAGGAGAGGTTCACCGCCGTGGGCCGGGCGGAATCCAGGTAGGCCGTGGCGGCCCTGAAACGGCTGTCAAAATCCTCATAGCTGGCCGCCTGGATCTCCCTGGCGGCCAGGTACGCCCCAAAGGCCGCCGCCACGCCGATGGCGGGGGCCCCCCGCACCTGGAGCAGGTAGATGGCGTTCCAGATATCCTCCTGCCGGGTCAAGCTGAGGACTTCCACCTCGTAGGGCAGCTTGGTCTGGTTGAGGATGACCAAGGCGTTTTTTTCCTGATCCAGGGCCACGGTCTCATAGTTCATGATATTCTGAGGGGGCATAGGGATCATCCTTTGCATGTGCTGTTTGGCCGCAGCCCTGCCGGGCCTGTGCCATTTCATTATGGTGCCCTGCCGCCCTCTTGTCAACACTTGGGAGCGCTGCCAGGGCCCAAAACCTTGCGCCCCCTGTGGAATCGTGCTACAATAGGACGAATCATGGCAGGGGTTTTGCAGATGACAGGAAAGGACGCGTTGCATGGTCAATATCACGGATCTGGTGACGGAGGGAAAGGCCAAGCGGCTGTACGCCACGGACAACCCCGATGAAGGGGTCATCTACTACCGGGACGAGACCTTTGCGTTTCATGGGCTCAAGCGGGGGCGGATCATCGGCAAAGGCGAGATCAACAACCTGATCTGTGAATACATGTTTACCTTGCTCAGCGAGAAGGGCATTCCCAACCATTTTATCCGCCGGATCGACGACCGCTGCTCCTTGGTGAAGCGGGTGGAGATCATCCCGGTGGTGGTGAAGGTGCGCAATATCGTTGCGGGAAGCCTGGCCAGGCGCATCGGATACCCGGAGGGAACCCGGCTGAAAAATACCGTGGTGGAGTATTGCCTCAAGGATTTGGACCTGGATAATCCGCTGCTGAACTTGACCCACATCACCGCCATGTCCTTGGCCACCCAGGAGGAGATCCGGCAGATGGAGGAGATGAGCCTGAGGGTCAACGACATCCTTATCGAATGCCTTCGGGAAATCCAGATCGAGCTGATCGATTTAAAGCTGGAGTTTGGGCGCTTCCATGGCCAGCTGCTTCTGGCGGACGAGGTATCCCCGGACACCTGCCGCTTCTGGGACGCCAAGACCCACGAGCCTCTGGACATCGACCGGTTCCGGCGGGACCTGGGGGACGTGGAGGAGGCTTACCGGGAGGTTTTGCACCGGCTGACGGGCAATGTTCTAAAGAGCGCCCAGGAGCCCTCCCCTCAGGGCTAGGGAACGCTTTCCATAGCGCAAAGCAGGGCCCCTGGAGGCCCTGTTTTGGCGTACAAAAATTGTCGGAAAATTCACAGTATAGGGAAGGAAAAAGGAAGGGAACGTAGAATAGGTGGAAATGGGAATAGATTGGGCTATTTTTCCCTTCTGACTTTGGAAAGTAATCCATATTCGCATGGAAGGAGAACGGAAATGCACAATTCACAAGACCTACAGCAGGTGCTTGCCCTTCGCCAGGCCATCGTGGCAGGGGATGAGCAACGCCTCAAGGAACAGCGCGCCGCAGGCAAATGGACCGCCAGAGAACGCATTGCCAAGCTCGCGGACGAGGGCAGCTTTGTAGAGTTGTTTGCGCTGGTGGGTGAAAAGGACGAGGGCGCTGGGGTGGTGACCGGCTATGCCACCGTGCGGGAGCGCCCGGTTTACTTGTTCGCGCAGGATTTCACCATCCGCGGGGGCGCCATGGGCAAGGCCCAGGCCCAGAAGATCGTCAAGCTGCTGGAAATGGCCCAAAAGACCGGCGCGCCGGTGGTAGCCCTGTGCGACAGCGCCGGGGTGAGGATCGACGAGGGCGCCCAGGCCATGAGCGCCTATTCCGAGATCTACCAGAGGATGGCGCGGCTCAGCGGCGTTTGCCCCATGATCGCCGTGGTGCTGGGCCCTTGCATCGGCGGCGCGGCCTTGCTGGCCTCCTTGGCGGATATCTGCGTCATGGCCAAGAACGTGGGCCAGATGATGGTATTTGGGCCCCAGGTGCTGGCGGCCATGAACGGCGTGGACGTAAAGCCCCAGGCCCTGGGCGGGGCGGAGATGATGGCGGCCCAGGGCGGCTGCGCTTTGCTGGCGGAGGATGAGGCGGACGCTATGGCCCGGGTGGTGGAAGCGCTGGCGCTGCTGCCCTCCAGCAACCTGGAGGACGCGGAGATCGTGGACTCCGACGACATGGGCCGCCTGCTGCCTGCCCTTGATCCAGAAGATGTGGACGCCCTGTGGACGGCCCTGGCGGACAACGGCCAGGTGCTGGAGCTCTACGCCGCTTACGAGCCCGGCATCCGGGTGGCTCTGGCCCGCATGGGCGGCCGCTCCGTAGGCCTGGTGGCCACCGCCAAGGGCGAGACCCAGGGTAAGCTCACCGCGGGGGCTCTGTCCAAGGCCGCCCAGTTTGTGCGGCTGATGGATTGCTATAACATCCCCGTGGTAAGCCTGATCAATACCCGGGGCGTACATGTGAAGGACCCCGCCGCCCAGGCGGGCCTGATCAAGGCCCAGAGCCAGCTGCTCTACGCCTACAGCGAAGCTACCGTGCCCAAGCTGTGCGTGGTCACCGGGGACGCCATCGGCCAAGCCTATGTGGCCATGGGCGGCAAGGCCAACGCCGATGTGACCTATGCCTGGCCCTCGGCCATCATCTCCGCCCTCACCCCCGAGGCCGCCGTGGCGGTGCTGTATGGGAAGCAGGTGCTGGAGGATGCGCTGCCTGTGGAGGAGGCCCGCAAAAAGTATGCGGAGGAGTACGTCCGCGATGTGGCGGGCGCTTTGCACGCGGCCAAGGCCGGCATGGTGGACGATGTGATCGACCCGGCCCAGACCCGGGCCCTGCTGATCTCCGCTTTGGAGATGCTGGCCAGCAAGCGGGACAGCAACCCCGCCAAGAAGCACGGCAACATTCCCCTGTAAGGACCGGAAAGGAAGGTAGAAGATGAATCAAACGGTATTCGCTCTTTCCGTGGCGGTGATTGGCCTCACTGTGGTGGCGCTGATCCTGGTGGTCCTGCTGGCCCGGGGCAAGGGGACGGCCAAGAGCGCTCCTGTCAGCCTTCAGGCGCAGCCCCAGGCGGTTTACAGCCAGGGCAGCGCCCCGGGCATTCCCCAGGAGGTGGTGGCTGCCATCACCGCCGCCCTCACGGCTATGTGGCAGGGGGAAACGGGCTTTGTCATTCGCCATGTGAAACGGATCAACAACGCTCCCGCCTGGAACCGGGCCGGGCGCGAGGAACAACTTTACAGCCGGTTCTAAGGCCGGAAAAGCAATATGAGGAGGAAGCCCCCAATGCGTCAATTCAATGTGACCGTCAATGGAAATAGTTATCAGGTAACTGTGGAAGAAGTCAGCGGCTTTGCCGCCCCAGCCCCTGTGATGGCCGCCGCGCCCGTGGCAGCCCCTACGGCCCCCGCAGTCGCCCCCGCCCCTGTGGCGGCGGCTCCCGTTGCGGCTCCCGCCGCGCCCGTGGCCGTGGAAGGCGGCGAGAAGGTGATGGCCCCCATGCCCGGCACCATCGTGGACGTGAAGTGCACCGCTGGCAGCGCCGTGAAGAAGGGCGACGTGCTGCTGATTCTGGAAGCCATGAAGATGGAAAATGAAATCCTCTCTCCCGCGGACGGGGTGGTAAAGCAGCTGCTGGTAAGCCAGGGCTCCTCCGTCAACAGCGGCGAGGTGATGGCGGTTATCGGCTGATTCTCCCTTGGAGGCGGCCTGGAGTACATCACCATGGACACCATTGAAAGGAGAGGATCTCATGCCCAAAGTGGGAATTATGGATACCATTTTGCGTGACGCGCACCAGAGCCAGGCGGCCACGCGCATGCGCATTTCTCAGATGATCCCGGCGTTTGACCTGCTGGACAAGGCGGGCTATTTTGCCCTGGAATGCTGGGGCGGCGCCACCTTTGACACCTGCCTGCGCTTTTTGAACGAGGACCCCTGGGAGCGGCTGCGGATTTTGCGCAAGGGCCTGCCCAACACCAAGCTCCAGATGCTGCTGCGGGGCCAGAATATCCTGGGCTATAAGCACTACGCGGACGACGTGGTGGACTTCTTTGTCAAAAAGACCATCGAAAACGGCTGCGACATCATCCGCAGCTTTGACGCCCTCAACGACCTGCGGAACATGGAAACCGCCGTGAAGGCCACCAAGAAGTACGGCGGCATCGCCGAGGTGGCCATGAGCTACACCATTTCCCCGGTCCACACCGAGGACTACTTCGTGAAGCTGTCCGCTGAAATCGCCAAGATGGGCGCAGACATCATCTGCATCAAGGACATGGCGAACCTGCTGCTGCCCTACGCGGCCTACAGCCTCATCAAGCGCCTGAAGGCGGAAACGAACCTGCCCATCGTGATGCACACCCACAATACCACCGGCACCGGGGACATGACGCTGCTGAAGGCCATCGAGGCCGGCGCGGACATCGTGGACACCGCTTTGTCCCCCCTGGGCAACGGCACGGCCCAGCCCGCCACCGAGGCGCTGGTGGCCACCCTCAAGGGCAGCGAATACGACACCGGCATGGATCTGGAGATCCTCATCAAGCTGGCGGATTATTTCCGGGGCGTGGCGGACCAGCTCACCAAGGACGGCTGGCGCGATCCGGCCCGGGTGCTGGCGGTGGACGTGAACACGCTGCTGTACCAGGTGCCCGGCGGCATGCTCTCCAACCTCATCAGCCAGCTAAAGGAAGCCAACGCCATGGACAAATACTACGACGTGCTGGCGGAAGTGCCCCGGGTGCGGGAGGACTTCGGCTATCCGCCGCTGGTGACCCCCACCAGCCAGATCGTGGGCACCCAGGCCGTGATGAACATTCTGGGGGGCCAGCGCTACAAGCTGGTGACCAAGGAAAGCAAGGCCCTGCTGCGGGGCGAATACGGCAAGCTGCCCGCTCCGGTGAACGAGGCGGTGCGCAAGCAGGTCATCGGGGACGACAGGGTGATTACCCACCGCCCCGCCGACGACATTCCCCCGGAGCTGGAGAAGTATCGTCAGGAGATCCGGGAGTACTACCAGCAGGAGGAGGACGTGCTGAGCTACGCCCTGTTCCCCCAGGTGGCGATGAAGTACTTCCAGTACCGCCAGGCCAAACAGCTGGGCGTGGACAGCACCCTGCTGGATCAAAAGCAAAAGGTTATGCCTGTGTAAACGGGCTTTCAAAGGGCCAGGCCGCGAGGATGCGGCCTGGCCCTTTGTCATGGGCAGTGTTGGCTTGCCCAAGGAGTTCGTGTGCGGAGAAGCTATTCCTCTGTTTTCAGATTGTTGGAAACAGCCGTGATAATCCAGCCAATATCTGTCTTGGTGGCTGAGAAGGAATAGCGTTCATCCGTATAGGTCGTAGTTTCGCCTTCCTCCTCTGAAACCTTGCTTCCCAATTCAAGCGCGGAATAAAGGTCGGTGGCCTTTAAAAGATCAGAGAGCTTTTCATCTGTGGAGTATAGGGCGGAGAAGAACGCCAGAAGCATTCCGCCGGCGCTGGCCAACTCTTTCGGGTCCTCGGAGACAAAAAGGAGGGTGCACATAGCGCCGGCCAAGGTATCGCTCCTTTGGTCGATCATCAATGCGCAGGCAAAAGTACGGCTTTCCGTTTGCGCCATGGTTGTGATAAGGGTTTCATTGCTGGCGCCCTCCAGGGGCTGGAATGGAAGGATGTCCTGGGCCGCATTGGGGTTTGCCGCGCTGGTATCTCCAAAGCCAATAAAGAGCTGATAAGCGGATAAAAAGGAAGCGGAGAACTGTTCCACAGCCTGGGATTCGGCAGCCGTAGCAGCCAAGGGGGTTAGGAGAAGAAGGCATAGCAGCAGGCATACGAGTTTCTTCATGAGGAGACCTCCTTTTGTACTTTGGGGCTGGGAAACGATGGAATATAATAGAGCCATCATACCATAGGCAAGGGTCCTTGTCGATGGGCTATCTGGCTTTTCACAGCCCCTCCGGCAAGCACAGCCATTGGGATAAAATCCGCTGGCTGTCCCAGTGAATAACAGGTACAGGTGGATCGGAGGCTTCGTCCAAGGGTGGGGGAGTGCCTTG
>JARKQO010000144.1 GCA_029974855.1 Eubacteriales bacterium | reverse complement strand
GGCCCCGGCCAGGCCGCTGAGGCCCACGATCTCCCCCGCCCGGATATTGAGGGAGATGTCCCGCAGCCGGTCGGTGGACACATGGTCCATCTCCAAAATCACGTTGCCGATGCTGTCGTTGCGGCACAAGGTGGCAAAGGTTTCCCCCAGGTCCCGCCCCACCATCAAGGTGATGAGCTGGGTGGGGTTGGTTTCGGAGGTATTCTTCACGGCCACCAGCTTGCCGTCCTTAAAGACGGCCACCCGGTCCGTCAGCTCAAAAATCTCGCTGATCCGGTGGGAAACGTAGATCACGGCCTTGCCCTCGTCCCGGAGCTTGCGGATGATCTTGAACAGCACCGTGATCTCCGAATCCGTCAGGGGGGCGGTGGGCTCGTCAAAGCAGTAGATGTCCGCCCGGCGGCGGTAGGCCTTCATGATTTCCACCATCTGCTGGTACGCCACGGAGATTTTGCGCACCGGCACGTCCGGCTCAATGGGGATGCCGAACTCCCGGATGATCTCCCGGGCCTTCTCGTTCAGGTGCTTGTAGTTCACAAAGCCGCCCACCGTGGGCAGATGGCCCATGAAGATGTTCTCCGCCACGGTGAGGAAGGGGGCCAGCTGCCGCTCCTGGTAAATCACGCTGACGCCCCCGGCGATGGCGTCGTTGGGGCTGCCAAAGGCCGCCTTGTGGCCGCCGATAAAGACCTCGCCCTTGGTGGGGGGGAAGTCCCCGTTGAGGATTTTCAGCAGCGTGGACTTGCCCGCGCCGTTTTCGCCCACAAAGGCCACGATCTCCCCCCGGTCCACACCGAAGCTGACCCCGTCCAGGGCCTGTACCCCCGGAAAGGTTTTGGATATATTGGAAAACTCCAGGAATTTGGCCATCCTTGACCTCCGTATCCTGCGGGCGCAGCCCTGGGAAAGTCCGTCCCCGCTTCCGTGCTTTTCCCCATTATCCCTTCCGGGACCCCTTTTGTACATACGCGGGGTTGACCCAAATGTATAAAAAATTGACCTCCTGCCCGAAAAGCGGGCTGGGTCAATGAAGTATACATTGTAGTCAATATTTCCTATTCCGCCTGGGAAAAGGGCTTGTTATACTAAGCAAAACACGCCTGGGAAGCGGGCTTGGCATGCCCAAGCGGAAAGGGAGGAACCCCATGAACGGACGGGAACGCTTTTTGAAAACCTTGGCCGGGGAGCCTACGGACCGGATGCCGGTGAGCCTTTTCATATCCGATCAGGGGCATTTTTTGGAGCAGTGCTACCCGGACGCGGACCCCTACGACTACCTGGATTTGCAGCGCAAGGTGGCGGACCAGCAGCGCCGCTTTGGGGCGGACGTGTTTGTGCGCATGCTCTTTGGGGTCACGGACCCCTTGCACATCCACATGGGCGGGGTGGACATCACCCACCAGACGGAGCATTGGCGGGTGGAAAACACCGAGAGCCGCCAGGGCAACACCCGCGTCACCCGCTCCGTGATCCATACTCCGGACGGGGATTTGACCCAGGAAACCAAGGTGGTGGAGCTGAGCCGGTGCACCTTTTTGTACGCCCCCACAGAGAAGCCCGTGAAGGAGGAAAAAGACCTGGATTTGCTCATCGCCTACGAGCCCCGGATGCCCCAAGGCTGGGAGGAGGGGGCCCGGGAGCGGGTGCGGCAGATCAAGGAATATGTGGGGGAGGACGGCATCGTAGGGGTGTGGGCCCCCCACGGGCCCTTTAACAACGCCTCCTTGCTGATCGACCATGAGGAGCTCTACGCCCTGTTTTTGACGGACCCGGAGTATTATGATAAGCTGATGAAATACGCCAGTGAAAGAATTGTGGACTATACCCGGGCCATGGCCCGCACCGGGGCGGACGTGCTGTGCGTGGGTGGCAACGTGCCCGGAGGCTTTTTAGGCCGGCGGATTTATGAGGAATACGTGCTGCCCTACGAGCGGGACTATATCGCCATCTGCCAGGAGACGGGGGTGCCCGCCATGTACCACAACTGCGGCCAGATTATGAATTTGGTGGAAAGCTATAAGGAGCTGGGGGCGCGGGTGGTGGAGCCCTTTTCCCCGCCGCCCTTGGGGGACGCGGATTTGCGCAAGGCCAAGGAGCTGGTGGACGGGGCCTACATTATGCTGGCCGGGGTGGACCAGGTGAACGTGCTGCAAAAGGGCTCTGTGAAGGACGTACGCCGGGTTACCAAGGAAACGGCCCTCATCGCCAAGCAGGGGGGCAAGGCCATCCTCCAGTCCGCGGACTTTTTGGAGAAGGGCACCCCGCCGGAGAACCTGCGGGCCTTTGTGGAAACGGGGATTGAGTATGCCGCCTACTGAGAACCAAACCAAAGTGGAGGAATGCCGCTACAAGGACGCGCCGGGGTACCGGCTCAGCCGGGGGAGCCTGGCGGTGACGGTTTTGCCCCGGGGCGGGAAGATCCAAAGCATCCGCTGGGACGGCCGGGAATGGCTGTGGCAGCGGCCCGGGGAAACGTACCGCTTCGCCGGGTACGGGGACGCGTTTGAAACCGGCGAGTTTTCCGGCTTTGACGATATGTTTCCCACCATCTCCGCCTGCCCCTATCCCGGGGAACCCTGGGCGGGAGTTTCCTTGCCCGACCATGGGGAGGTGTGGACGCTGCCCTGGCAATGCCAGCCGGAGGAAGATGCCCTGGCCTGCCAGGTGGACGGGGTGGCGCTGCCCTACCGGCTCCACAAGCGGGTGAGCCTGCTGCCGGACGCGCTGGCGCTGGACTACCGGGCCCAAAACCTGTCCGGCGCGCCCCTGGCTTGCCTGTGGGCGGCCCATCCCCTGTTTGTGCTCCAGGACGGCATGGAGGTGGAGCTGGAGGGTTGTAAGCGCATCTTCAACACCGCCCGGGACAAGGACAACTTGGGGGACTTCGGGACCCTACATGATTGGCCCGTGTGCGCCACGGGCCGGGATTTGCGCCGCCTGGACGGGGCCCATCACACCTACCGGAAGTTCTACGCCTGGCACCCCCTGGACCAAAACCGCGCCCATCTGCGCTATCCCGGCGGCGTCCGCGTCACGCTGGAAGCCCCGGTGGAACAGGTGCCCTACCTGGGGCTGTGGGTGGACGAGGCGGGCTATGGGGGCCACGGCATGCGCTGCGTCACCCCGGAGCCCTGTACCGCCGCCCCGGACAGGCTGGACTGGGCCCTGGCCCACGGCAGGGAGGCTTCGCTGCCTCCAGGGGGAGAGGCCGCCTGGCGGCTCACCATTACCTTTGCAAAGGAGGAGGCCCCATGACATCCAGAGAACGGGTTTTGATGGCCTTGACCCATGAGCGGCCGGACCGGCCCCCGGTAAGCGCC
>JARKQO010000129.1 GCA_029974855.1 Eubacteriales bacterium | reverse complement strand
AACCGGGGTGGCCATGGGCAACATCTTCGGCATGGTCGCCACCCAGGCGGCCTACGAGCAGGGGGATCAATGGCTGGACGGGCTGCTGGCCTATCTGCGAGAAGCCAGGGCCATCCTGGAGCGGGAACTGCCCCTTGCCTTGCCCAAGGCCGTCCTCAGCCCCCTGGAGGCCACCTACCTGGCCTGGGTGGACCTGCGGGCCTACGGCTTTTCCACCCAGGAGCTGAAACAGCGCACCCATCAGGCCGGGGTGGCCTTCACCATGGGAACCTTCTTTGGCACCCAGGGGGAGGGCTTCCTGCGCATCAACCTGGCCTGCCCCCACAGCCAGCTCCGGGAAGCCCTGGCCCGGCTGCAAAAGGCTATCCTGGGGCCCCTGCCCTGATCTCACCCCTTTGCCGATACCGTTCCATCAACCGACAGGAGGAAGACGTATGGATAACCTGAACGCCATCATCGAGGAACTGCGGAACCCATTGATCGACATGCTGCGCCGCTGGGTCGCCATTCCCAGCCTGAAGGCCGCCCCGGCCCCCGGCGCGCCCTATGGCCCGGAGGTCCGGCGGGCCCTGGACGCGGCCTTGGCCGACGCCCAAAAGCTGGGCTTTGAGGTCCGCGACATTGACGGCCATGCCGGGGATGTGCGCATGGGCCCTCTGGACCAGGACCCCCTGGGCATTCTGGTACACCTGGACGTGGTGCCCGTAGGGGACGGCTGGCAGGTGGACCCCTTTGGCGGGCTGCTGGAGGGGGACCGCCTCTATGGCCGGGGCACCAGCGACGACAAGGGCCCCGCCGTGGCCGCCCTGTTGGCCATGTACGCCGTCAAGCAGGCGGGCATCCCCCTCTCCCGGGAGGTGCGGCTGATTTTGGGCTGCGACGAGGAGACCGGCATGGAGGACATGAAGTATTACGCGGCTCAGGGCCTGATGCCCAAGACCGGCTTCAGCCCCGACGCCAGCTTTCCCGTCATCAACACGGAAAAGGGCCTGCTCCAGCTGGAGCTTCGCGCCCCCGCCAGCCCGGACGGCCTGCCCGTGAAGAGCATTGACGTAGGCCAGCGGCCCAACGTGGTGCCCGGCCTGGCCACCGCTCTGGTCCACGGGGACGGGACCCTCTGCGCCAAGGTCAACAAGCTGGCCGGGGATATGCACCTGCCCGTAGAGGCGGAGATGGCCGGGGACAGCCTGGTGAAGCTCATCTCCACCGGCATCAACGGCCACGCCGCCTACCCCGAGGCCGCCCGCAACGCCAACGGCCAGCTGCTGCTGATGCTCCGGGCCCTGGGGGTCACCGGGGTGCTGAAAACCCTGGCGGACTGCGTGGGCATGGAATACGACGGCAGCAGCCTGGGGGTTCGCTGTCAGGACGAGCTCAGCGGTCCCCTCACTTGCAACCTGGGCATTCTCCGCTACGACCAGGACGGCTGCTTTGCCACCCTGGACATCCGTTATCCCGTGCTGGCCTACCACCAGCGCCTGGTAGCCAGCCTGCGGGCCGCCCTGGGCGAGGACGTCCAGGTCACCGTGGCCGCCCACAAGGAGCCCCACCACGTGCCCCCCAGCTCCCCCCTGGTCACCGCCTTGCTGGACGCCTACCACGAGGAAACCGGCCGGGAGCGGGAGTGCGTCTCCACCGGCGGCGGCACCTACGCCCGCTGCCTGGGCCAGGGCGTGGCCTTTGGCAGCGCCTTCCCCGAGGACGAGGAACTGGCCCACCAGGCCGGAGAATACGCCAGCGTGGACGGCCTCATGATGAACATCCGCATCTTCGCCAACGCCATCGTGAAGCTGGCGGGGGCGTAAGACGGGGAGAGAACGGGGGGACGTTAGGGACTGCCGTCCCTAAGACCCTGCCCAGGGCTATGCCCTGGACCTATTATTGGCGGCGCTGTGCGCCGCCAAAATTTTTTGGTATGATTGTTCTGTTGGCTCTGTTGGCGGAAGGGAGGAATGTGGCTATGGAATCCATCATGGAACAAAAGGCCGCGCTGCGCCGGTTGATCGGCCAGAAGCTGGCTCAGCTGGACCCGGCCTACCTGCGGGATTCTGATCAAAGGATCACCGACACTTTGCTGGGACTGGAGGAATGGAAGGCCGCAAAGACCGTGTTTCTCTACCTCAGCGTGGGAAAGGAGCCGGACACCCACGCCCTTCTGGCCCGGGCCTGGCAGCAAAAAAAGCGGGTGGCCGTCCCCCGCTGCCTGAAAGGCTGGGTCATGGAAGCCAGGGAAATCACCTCCTTGGAGGGGCTTGTCCCCAAGAGCTTTGGCATTTTGGAGCCGGACGATTCCTTTCCCTTGGTGCTGCCAACAGAAATCGATTTGGTGGTGGCCCCCTGCGTGGCTGCGGACCGCAGCCTCCATCGCCTGGGCCATGGGGCCGGCTACTATGACCGGTACCTGCCCCGGGTGCGCTGCCCGGTGCTGTGCCTATGCCGAGGCGTGTTTTTGCTGGGGCAGGTGCCTACGGATGAACTGGATGTCGCTGTGGACGGGGTGATCACCGAGGAGGGCCTGTATCGGTGAGCTTTGCGGTATTCCACATTACCGCGCCCTTATTATCAGCATAATAGCCACATAGGTCAAATTCGTCCACTGGTTGTATAAAGCATCGTAAGCATGGTATAATCCATACACAGAAGGCAGTTATTAACTTTCTCCCGGAAAAAAGAGGGCTTACGAATGAGTATGCAACAGCCAAGGACCAGACGAATCGATCGACATGTGATAGACATGAATCCGGCAGTGCCGGAAGACCCCGTTCAGCCGCGGCGGCAGATGGCAGACCCAAATCCGGCAGCACCGGCAGTTAAACTTCCGCCATTATCCCATGGGGCGCACGCCCGTCCGGTACCCCGGGAATATGCCTCCCGGCCATTGCGGCAGACGGCAAATCCAAATCCGGCGGCACCGGCACATGGCCTTCCATCGTTATCCTACGCGGCCCACATCCGCCCGCCCGTCCCGATAGAGGACGATGAGCCGTTGCGGCACGCGGCGGACACAAATCCCGCAACGCCGGAAAAGAAGGCCCGGCCCTTATTCCCTTTGGCTATGAGGCTACAAAGATTTGCGATCAAACGCATCTGGCTGATCCTGATCCTTCTATGCCTTCTTCCTATTCTGCCATTTTTACAATCCAATGTCACTTTAGTATTTCTAATACGGTTTGCTTCCGCTGTAGGAAAGCTAGACGATTTTCAGGCTTTGACGAATTTATGGGATTTTTCCTACGGCATGATGGGTTCGCTGAGTATAACCCTCCTCTCCTTATTTTTTTGGTGGATATTGCGAGCCGTGCCATTGGCAATTGGATTGTTTTCTGCCGTTAAAAAGCAAAGGTATTGGGTTATCACTTCTTGGTTGACGGTAGATATGCTTATATCCCTGCTTTGCGGAATACTTGCTTTGGTTTCCTCTGTTCAGTATTTCGGTCCCGGGTATCTGGACGGCTATTTCGATTGTTTATGCTTCATCTCCGCCTGTATTGCTACTATATTATTGTTATGCAGGCTATTCCCTGCCTATGGGAAACGCCTCCCATTGGAGGACTCCATATCAAAAAGTGGACAGCGGATGGGCGCTTATTATGGAGCGCTTATCAATTGGGCGATTTATCCCCTCCTATACCCATTCACCAGCGGGGGGACCTGGTTGGCCATGTTATACAATGCGGCATTTCTTTGGGCCATGCTATACAATACGGTGCTTGTGTTCGCGGCCGCCATTCTCACTTTGCCGCAAAAGGCAGCCCTGGAAGAAAGTTCACAAGGGAAAAGCAAAACCACCGCCATTATTCTTTCCGTTCTGTTGGGCGCCCTGGGTATCGACCGCTTCTACCTTGGCTACATAGGCCTAGGGATCGTGAAACTGATAACTGGCGGGGGATTGGGCATTTGGTGGATCATTGACCTGGTGATGATCTGCACAGGGGCGTTGCGCCCGGCGGATGGTTCGGCCTATCGGGAGGAAACGGAGCGAACTCAAATCCACCCCCAATCTTCCCCAAGCGTCGCCCCTGCCGCTTCCTCTGCACAAACCCTTGCAAGCCATATCAAAGAGCTGCACGGCCTGTTTGTGCAAGGGATTCTTTCACAAGAGGAGTATGAAAAGAAGAAGCGGCAGCTCTTAGAAAGAATGTAAAAGGAAAGGGCTACTCCCCTAACCCCTTCCCCCTACTGGGCAAGCGCCCTTTTGAGGTTGGCTTCTGTAAAATCATACCACGCGGCCTCAGGCTTCTGAACCTGATTCTTCACCGCCTCGTCAAAGGCCTCTTTGGTGGCGGCCTTGCGGTCCACAAAATAGGAAACGCCATCATTGCCATTGAAATCAGAGGATTGGCAATAGGTTCTCTCTTCGATAGCGCATGTGTCGTGGGTGAACTTCAGCACGCCGAAGCCATTGTCCGATGCCCCGCTGGAAAAAGAAAACGTTCCATCCGCTGCCAAATCCATGAAAGCGCGGTATACCAGGCCATAGCCGTACACCGCTCCGTCCTGATAGCGCAAAATTTCCACACCCCAGCCATACCCATGGGCGCTTTGCTCCAGGATCACTTCCGGGATGCCGTCCCGGTCCAGGTCCATCACCGCAAACCGCGTGATCTGGACGGAGTCATTCTCCAGGGAACGGACCAGCTGGCTCAGGGTTAGGGTTGCGTTGTGCTCAGGGCTGAAAAATGCGGACCCATTCCGCAGCACGCCCAGGTACGCGTTCAGCGCGGCGTCCACAGAGGCATTGCCGCCGGAGGAACCGGAAGGCTTGCCGGAGGAAAGCTCACCGGAGGACCCCGTCCCTCCCAAGGTCCCATACTTGGACATCATATATCCGTATTGGTCCCCTGCTTGTACATAGTACCAATGGGTGACGGTTTCCCCCAGCACGGTCACCGTATCCCCCTTGGCAAGCGTTCCTGCCACGGCCCCGTTCTGGGAGGGCTTCTGCCGCAGGTTCACCCAGCTCCCCGCCTTGATGCCGCTTACCGTAGCCGTGGGCTGTTTGGGGGTCACGCGCCCCAACGCCTCCCCCCAGGCCAGCAGCTCGGTCTTGATATAGCCCCCTTGGGCCCCAATCTGGACCCGCGTCCACTCCGCGCTGGGGGCCGCCTCACACCAAACCTCGGTGCCTGTGAAGTACAGCCCCAGAGATTTGGTTTTCGCGGAGGGGCCTTCCCTCAGATGCACCTTGTCGGCGCTTTGGCCCTGTATCACCGCTGTCACGCCCTTGGCCGCCCCGACGGCAGAACCGCACAAAACCAACCCCGCCAACGCCACCAGAACCAGCGCCCATTTTCGCGTCCTCAGCATCTTCGTTTCCTCCCTAAGCTTGTGCCCATCCAACGACCAAAGCAGCGGGATTCTTCCGCATCGTACCAAAAACTTTCCATTATTTTCTACAAATGTAGAAAACTCTCTTGACAAGCATCTGCGACAGATGTAGAATGATATCATACATACGACAGTTGTCGAAGGAGTGATATCCGTGAAGACCCTCCAGAAACTGCTTTCCCTCTGTTGCCTTTGTCTCGTGCTTTCCACCCTCCCCACCGCCGGGGCCGCGCCCAAGGATCAGTACACCCTTCCCGCGAAAGGCACCACTGTCTTGCAGAATGCGCCCCTCCGGAACATCACGCCCCAAACCCCGCCGTCCCGCCATGAGCTGATCCCCGGCCAGAGCCCCACCACGGGCCTGCCCTGGGAAGGGGTTTACCTGCCCATGCTGGTGCATATCGACAATGGGATAGGCAAGGCGCAGGTCAGGGGAAACAGCGTGCAGCTGGCAGGCGTCGGCACCGCTTCCCCCTGGGGCGTGCACTATGCGGATATCGTTTACGAAGGGGCTACTGTGACGGGAGGGTCCACCCGCTTCGCCTTTTTGTTCAGCGACTCCTTCGCCCAAGGGGAGCCTGCCCAAGGGGTGGGCCCTGTGCGCTCCACCCGCGTGGGGCAGCAGCTTCTGGGGGCGGAATGGCAATGCGCTTTGGTGCATTCAGGGTTCTATCGGGGGTCCCCGGAATGGCAGGAGCACCCCCTGGCCAAGAGCTTGCGGAAAGCCGAGGAAAACGGGCAATGGGTGACCTTTGATGTGATGCGGGGCTCCGGCCTTTTGAGAGACTATCGGTACTGGGTCATGGGAGTCAAGGAGTTGAAGGCCCCCAGCAGCCTCAACGTGGACATCATGGGCCTGCGGGATCTGATTCCCGCTACCTTTTCCTCCACGCCCAGGCCCTTCCTCTTTGGGGACCAAAGCCCCTATACAGACGGCTACGCCGGTGCCCGCACCCTCCATTTGGACTGGGGCGGCAAATACACCGTCTCTCATTTTCAGTACGACGAACAGGCCCAGGCATACCTGCGCTACTGCGGCCCCAAACTCAACCCGGCCAAATGGGCCCCCTTCTCCTCCTTTGCCGCTACAAAGGACCGTAGCGAAGAGCACAGGCAGCCTCTGCCCTTTGCCAATGTGATTTTGCAGCGGGTGCCCTACCATGCGGATCGAAAATACTTTTTGATTCCCCTGGCCGTGGGCCAGGGCAATGCGGACATCTTTATCGGTGGCCGCTATATTCCCGGTTTCTGGGTGCGCCCTTCCTTGGAAGAGCCCACCGTGTTTTACGACGACCAGGGGCGGGAGCTACAGCTGCTCCGGGGCAAAACCTATATCGCCCAGTTTCCCCCGGAAGCCCTATGCTCCTACGAGGCCGGGGAGGGCTCCTG